>JAEUWI010000002.1 GCA_016791475.1 Candidatus Hydrogenedentota bacterium | reverse complement strand
GAAGGCGAAGGCGAAGGCGAAGGCGAAGGCGAAGGCGAAGGCGAAGGCGAAGGCGAAGGCGAAGGCGAGGGCGAAGGCGAAGGCGAAGGCGAAGGCGAGGGCGAAGGCGAAGGCGAAGGCGAAGGCGAGACCTTGGATGAAATTGCCGATGAATTGCTCGCCGCGTTTGATGACGCCGACACTGACGATGATGGACGTATCAGCTTCTCAGAAGCCCAGACGCAATTTCCGAGTTTGTCGTCCGACGATTTCGCGCAACTCGATGGCAATTCAGACGGATTCCTGAGCGAGTCCGAGCTTGAGGATTTTACCGACGATTCTGAAGGCGGTTGTAATGGCGGAAAAATCGGTGGTGTAGCCGGGCTGGAGCGATGGATATCGGATGTGCTTGTTCTTGCGCTGGCCCTCGCGGGCGCCAGCCTCTGGCATTCAATCGGGCATCGCGCTGACTGATTTGGACCTGCCGTGTTCTGCACTGCGCCGAAGGTGAAATGCCGGATGGGGAGAAGCGATTCGACCCTTGCTGAAATCATATGCTCGCAAAAGAAAAATTGGAGACTTCAAAGGTGATTGGTCGTTTCACAGTACTGAGTCTGGCGCTCCTGATTGCCGTGGTCACTTCCCAGTTGACCTCCGCCGAGGGCCCCTGGCTGGGCAACGGCATCAAGTCCGGCGAAGCCACGCAGCATTCGGTGTTGATATGGACGCGCCTCTCGGCTCGCCCAAACATTTCCGGCGAAGGCGTGCCCTGGCCCCTGATTGAACCTGAGCGCGATGGCGACAACTGGACCTTTTCCGCACCCCAGATCCCAGATGGTCACCGATTGGCGGATATGGCCTACACCCTGCCCGGCGCCCCCGGCGAGGTCCGCGTTTCGTACTGGCCGGAATCCACAAGCAACATGTCCTCGACGTCAGAATGGCATGCCGTCGATACCGAACGTGATTTCACCCATCAGTTCAAGCTGGACGACCTTCAGCCGGGCACGCGTTATCAGTGCATCGTTGAGGGACGTCCCGCAGGTGGCGGGGAACCGACGGACCGGGTACAGGGCTATTTTCGGACCGCACCGAGCCCGTCGGACGCACCCGGGATTACATTCACCGTGGTCACCGGCCAGGAATTCTGGCGACGGGACGACGATGTCAACGGGCACAAGATCTATCCCCTGATGCAGAAGCTGAATCCGGATTTTTTCGTTCACACCGGCGATATCGTCTACTACGATAATGACGGCCCGTGGGTAGTCAATGCGGATCAGGCCAGGCACAAATGGAATCAGATGTATGCCCTGCCCTTCCAGCGCGCCTTCCACAACGAAGTGAGCAGCTATTTCATTCGCGACGATCACGATACCTGGCAGAACGACTGCTGGCCTGCAATGCAGAATAACAAGATGGGCGAATTTACTTACGCGCAAGGGGTGGACATTTTCTTTGAGCAGGTTCCCGCGCCGGACCGCGCCAAACCCTGGCGCACGATTCGCTGGGGCAAGGATTTGCAGATCTGGATACCCGAGGGACGCGATTTTCGGAGTCCCAACACCGACCCCGATGGCCCGGAGAAAACGATCTGGGGCGCGGAGCAAAAGGCCTGGTTCAAACAGAGCGTTCAGGAGTCCGATGCGGCCTTTCGCGTTCTGATCAGCCCGACGCCCCTCGTGGGCCCGGACCGCGGCAACAAAAAGGATAACCACGCCAATACCGTCTTTGCGCATGAAGGCAGCGAACTGCGGGCGTTTATGGCAGCGCAGAAGAACATGGTTGTCGTCTGCGGCGACCGCCACTGGCAATATGTGAGCATCGACCCGGAGACGGGACTGCGGGAGTTCTGCAGCGGCCCCACCTCCAATGCCCACGCCGGCGGCTTCAATGAAGATCAGCGCGAGACCATGCACCAGTACCTGGCGGTCATCGGGGGCTTCCTCTCCTGCACTTCCCGGCGCGTGGACGGAGTTCCATCGTTGACTTTCCGACACTATGATGTGGATGGGAAGGTTGTATTTGAGCAGACCCTTACGCCGGAGACGGCCGTGGCGAAAAAGTAAGTCGGCGGAATTGCGCAGGCTATAAGAATCAAAAGCGCCGGAGAGTTGGCTCTCCGGCGCATTGTAGTTATCGGATTTCACTGAACGCTCGACCGTGTTCCAGCCGATCACGATTCAACGATCATCACTGCCCTTCGCCTTCACCTTCGCCTTCACCCTCGCCCTCACCCTCACCCTCACCCTCACCCTCACCCTCGCCTTCACCTTCGCCCTCACCTTCACCCTCGCCTTCGCCTTCGCCTTCGCCTTCGCCTTCGCCTTCTCCTTCTCCTTCTCCTTCTCCTTCTCCTTCTCCTTCTCCTTCTCCTTCACCTTCACCTTCACCCTCACCCTCGCCTTCGCCTTCACCCGCCACATCTTCAATAATCACAATCGCGTCCGCATCGAGGCCACCATCCACATTCAACAGCCCGAGAACGGAAACCGTCTGACCGAGGGCCAAATCCAATTCCGTGCCGGTGGGGGCCCCCAATGGGTCGGTGGGAAGGGCCACTGTCGTAACTTCTGTGTAACGCACGTCGATGCTTCCCTCTTCGAGGGCCACCGTAAACGTATTGGCCTCCGAGTCGAGGGCCGTAATCGTGCCGGCCACCGTGGCGGTCGCGTCGGAGATGGAAACCTCCACATCCAACTGGGGCGTCAGCGTGTAGCCGCCGTTACCCTGCTGCCGCAGGGCGATTCCACCAAGATCCAGCACAATCAGGCTGCTCTGCCCCTCGGGCAACTCGAAAGTTTCCGAAACGAAGAGACGATTATTCGCCGTAAGGTGGACGTCGGTAATCACGGTTTCCGGATCGCTCACCAGAACAAGCCGCGGATTTGCGATGCTGATGCGGATTTTTGTGTAGGTTCCTGCGGGAATTTCCGCCTCGGAAATAATCTCGGAAACGTCTATCAGATTGAGAAGATCGACCTCGAGCGCGCCGGAGAAGACTGTAATCTTCGAGCCTTCGAATTCCTCATCCGCCTCGCCTTCCGACGCATTTCCCGCATAATCCAAACTTATCTCGGTGATGGTGAGCTCCAGGCTCTGGATTTCAGCCAGATCAACGGGGCCACCACCCTGCTTGGTTGACTCGCCCACCGTGAACAAAGTGATCGCGCTGGTCAGGCCTTCGGGGTCGGGTTGGGGGCATCCCGGGAGGAAGGCAAAACTTGCCAGGGCAACAACCGCGAAAAAACACGCACTGATTTTTTTCATCCTGATTTCTCCTCAAACCCCGATTCCGGTTGCTTCGCTGCACAGGGTGAAGTATACCACAAAACCCCAGTAAATACGGGGTTTCTGAGGAGTCAGTGTGTTGTTGCCAGGTGCGTGACGATACGTCAGGTTGCCGCGGTTCCGCCTGCTATCTTCAGAAAAGGAATGCGTGCGCAGGAAAGGTTCCGCGGTCTCCACAACCTTGACCACGGAACATCCCGTACGCACGCATTCGAACACAGAACCGTCTCGCGTCCGTCGACGCGCCGTCGATCGCGACGCAAGCTTGTATTACTTCGCTTCCAGATGTTCCTTGAAGAAGGCCACCGTCTTGGACCAAGCCTCTTTGCTCGCCTTCAGATTGGCGCCGTCCTGGCCGCTCTGCTGGCGCAGGAAACCATGGCCCGCGCCTTCGTAGATATTTACTTCGAAGGTCTTGCCAAGTTTCTTCATCTCTTCTTGCGCTGGGGGCAGGGTGCTGTTCACCCGTGCGTCCTCGCCACCAAAGTGCCCCTGGACCGGGCAGGTGATCTTCGCGAGCGTGGAGGTCTCCGGCGCGTTGCCATAGTACACCACAGCAGCGTCGAGTTCCGGCTGTTCCGTCGCATAGAGGAAGGTTGTGCGCCCGCCGTAGCAATAGCCCACACAGCCAATCTTGCCGGTCCCCGACGGTATGGACAGGGCATACTTCATCGTCGCGTTCAGACGCTTCAGTGTCTCTTCCGGTGTCAATTTGCCGATGGCCTCGCGGGGATTCTCCGCCGCGCCTTCGATACCCGTGATAAGGTCCGGCGCGACGACGATAAAGCCTTCCTTGGAAAGCGCATCCGCCACGGAATTGGTCCAGTCCGTCATGCCGAAGATCTCGTGGATCAAGATGATCACGGGGGCCTTGTCGGAGCGCTCGGGATAGGTCTCGAAGATCTTCAGTTTGACGTCGCCGCCTTCAAGATCAATTTCCTTGAACTCCCCATGCCGGGGAGAATTCTTCAAAGCCTCGGCGGCCCCGTCCGCATCGGGCGGCGGGGAGATCTCCGCGGCAAAGGTGGCGGACGATACGGCGATTGCCAAGGTCAGCGCGAGCAATGATTTTATCTTCATGACTTCTTCCTCATGGGTTGGGTTGAGTCCTCAATATAGCGGAGCGGGCCCGGTTCAGCAAGAAACCCATTCACCCTTCAAGCCTCCGCCCACTCCATCAACTTTTCCTGGAACACTTTCTTCGACGGCAGATAAAGTTTATATTCCTTGGCGTGAATATTGGCGTCGGGCGGCAGGGTCAGCTCTACGATGGCGTCTTTCTTTCGCTTGCACAGCAGGATGCCGATGGCCGGATTCTCGTCCGGCAATCTCACGTGGCGGTTGTAGTAGTTGACGTACATCTGCATCTGCCCGAGATCCTGATGGGTGATCTTATCGAGTTTCAGGTCGATCAGCACGTGGCAACGCAACAGGCGATTGTAGAAGACGAGGTCCACATAGAAATGGTCTTCGTCGAAAGTGAAGCGTTGCTGCCGCGCCTCAAAGAGGAAACCCTTACCCAGCTCCAGAAGGAACTGCTCGATGCGATCGATGATCAACTGCTCCAGGTCGCTTTCGCTATAATCCGCCTTTTCGTCGAGCCCGAGAAACTCGAGAACATAGGGCTCCTTAAGGATATCCTCGGGCCGCGTGATGATTTGGCCCTCTGCGGCGAGTTTTCGGACCTCGCTCTTTTTCCGACTCAAAGCGAGACGTTCGTAGAGGCTGGAGGCTACCTGGCGCTTGAGCGTTGCGAGGGACCAATTCTCCGAAGCGGACTCTATCTCATAGAAATTGCGTTCATCGGGGTCTTGAATAGTCAGAAGAAGGACATAATGCGACCAGCTCAAAGGAAAGGCGGTTCTGAAATTCTCGGTTGTCGGCGCAGTCACGAATTGTGTTGTTTGCCTCTTTGACGATGCTCGTGGAGTCGATTTGGCAGACACTGCCTGCCGTATTGCCTTCGTGACCGATTGCGCAGACACCGTCTGCGCAATCTGACCGGTCGAAGTTTTGGCAGACACTGTCTGCCAAATCTCTGGAGCACGAGCCTGATAGGCCAGAAAGAACGCCCTGAAGTTACGAAGGTTGCGTTCGGAGAAGCCTTTGCCAAACTCGTCCCCCAACTTTGCCGAGAGCGCCTTGATTAACTCCACCCCGTACTCCGCCCGCTTCTCACCCTTCTGCTCATGCTCCACGATCCGCCGCCCAATCTCGAAGTTGGTCAGCACCTGGAGCGTGTTCACGGTAGACGCGGCCACGTGACGCGCGGACCGGATAAGATCGCGCACTTCGATGATCAGCACCCCGAATCCATCGTCCTTCCCCTTCGGCGGCCGGGTTGCTTTGCAGGCTGCTTTCTTCTTGCCTTTTTGTACTTTCATCGCCCAATGTCCCCTCTTAGTTCGCTTTGATCTGCAAAACTGTTTATTGCTTACAAGAGCCACTATGGTATATCAGCAACGCCGAATTGGCAAGGCAATTTTCGCACCACATCGTTGCAATCTCGGTGTACCCAGGCGTAGAGTGATCGCCATCGAGGGGGCCCCACGCATCGGAAGGAGTTCACACCATGCGAAACACGATCCACGTCTTTCTTTTCTCCGCCCTCCTCTTATCCGCCCTTGCCGCCCGCGCCGACTGGAATGTTCGCGACAGTGGCGCCCTCGGCGATGGCCAGACCGACGACACGGCCGCCTTCCAGAAGGCACTCGACGCGGCCGGGGCCGCGGGTGGCGGCATCGTCCATGTGCCCGCGGGTGCCTATTGTATTCGCGGCAGCCTGCGCATCCCCGGCGCGGTCACGCTTCAGGGCATCTTCACCACACCGCCCCTGAACTTTCAGGGACCCGATGGCAAGATGGCGGGCTCGGTGCTGGAGGCCTGGGCCGGGCGCGGCAGCATGGAGGGCGAGCCCTTCATTCGCCTCGCGGGCCACGCGGCCACGGTGTCCGGGCTGATCATCCGCTATCCCGAGTGGAAGCAGACCGACGTGCCGCCCGTGCCCTATCCCCCCGCTATCCGGGGCGACTCCGTGGAGGACGTGGCGGTGCTGGATTGCCTTATCCTCAATGCCTATGAGGCGATCCACTTCGAGGGATCGGCGCGCATGCTCGTCCGCAATGTCTTCGGCTATCCGAGCTATCGCGGACTCTACATCGACGCCTGCTACGACATCTCCCGCGTGGAGAACTGTCACTTCTGGCCCTTTGGCGTGGTTTATCAGCCGGACGATCCCTACTGCAAGTGGGTGAATGTCAACGGCGTGGCCTATGAATTCGCCCGCACCGACTGGCAGTACGTCACCCACACCTTCTGCTTCGGCTATGGCATCGGCTACCGCTTTTCCAAGACCAAAGCCGGCTCGGCCAACGGCAGTTTCGTGGGCATCGGAGCCGATTCCTGCCGCCGCGCGGTCTACGTGGAAGATGCCCAGCTCGCGGGTCTCCTCATCACCAACGGCGAGTTCGTGGGCCGCTGGAGCAGCAAGGACAGCGTGGGTATTGAGATTGCCGAGACCTGCGGGCCCGGCAAGGTAAACCTCGCGAATTGCGCCTTCTGGGGTCCCCTCGACATGGCCCTGTGGTCGCGCAGCCCCCAGGCCCAGTTCGCTGTTTCGAACACCAACTTCTGCCAGTGGGACATCAATGGCGTCGGCTCACCGGCGGTGCGACTCGATGCGGGCAAAGCCACGCTCCAGGGCAATATCTTCGACGACGGCCAGCTCCATGTGACGATTAACGAAGGCATGGGCACTGCGATTCTCATGGGCAACCTGGGCGAAGGCGGCTTCCGCGTGGAGAACCATGCAGGCGCACGCACCCAGCTCATCGGCAATGAACAGGGCGGATTCGAGTGGACCGATGCGATGAAGGCCCACTACCGGCTTCAGGTCGGCGCGCCCGGCGACAGCCCCTACCTGCGCAAATGGTACGGTCGCGAGAAGGCTCTCGAATTCGGCGAAAAGGGCACCCGCCGCTGGTCGCGCGGCGATTCGGAATTCCTGCTCCCCGTCACCCCCGGCAAGACCTATCGTGTCAGCGTAGTGCTACGAACCAATGGCCACATCGTCGCGCCGGAAAATGGACTCTACCTGGGCGACGAACGCATTGCCGATCTGAACGAAACTCCCGCCGACGGCCCGCTCACCGGCACCTTCCGCGCCGGGAGCGACAACGTCACCATAACACTGCGCACAAAAACCTGGCGCCCCATGGACACCGAGCCCGGCAACGGCGACGCGCGCGATCTCGGCGTCTCGGTACACGCCATCACGATCGTGGAAGAGGGCCAGGACACTGCGCCGGTGTACAGCGCAAATTCGGGAGAAGTGATCGCACAATGAACGAGATTTACGAACTCCCTGGTTTCGGCAAATGAACGCCCTCCCCCACTTCGGCCCCAATATCGGCACGCGGGAATCCGCTCAATTGAAATGTTGACATCCGGTATATGCGTACGTCGGATTGTGAGCGGATGCACCATCTTATACAAACTGACGACAACCTTTTGGGAGGCAATGCGGTGGTAAGCAAGGGAAGTGATAGCCACGATGAAGCGTTGGCCAAGAAGATCTACCTCGATCATAGAGGAAACGGGTTCTTCATGTGGAAGAACGATATCTACGACACCTATCGCGAGTACGGGATCGCGCGCGAGAAAGAGGTAGGTTGGGCGAAAGAGGAGATCGAACGCCTACTCAAAGTGTTCACTGAAGACGGGCCGGGCTCCGATAACATCTATCGGGGTTTGATCGACTTTATTAGTGTGGCTAACGACGTTGAGGGGTTGCGAATTCTACTACATCTGGTTCGGAGCAAGATGGCGAATCTGGATACGTTTACCTTGGTCCTGATTGCTGAAGCGACCCTCAAGCTGCTAAGAGCGTCTGGGCGTTCAGAGGCATTAGGTCAAAGAGATTTACTGGAGGCGGAATTCGTCTTGATCAAGGATTTGTTGGAACGCGCCAATACCATGAATCTCTTTGTTGCCCCAGAGTTCTTTAAGGATGGGGGTCTTATGTTCATGAGTGGCGGATTGTCAGAGGAGTATATTAGAGAGCGAATCAATAGCGATATTCGAGAGCTAGAATCCTACTCGTTCCCATGGGACGACAAGGGTAGATTGTGGAAGTGGCTTCAGTCAAAGATTCCATGGCCAAAAAAGCTCTAGTGCCGCTGGCTTTGCGAAAGGAAATTTCGAGTCTGGCGCTATCCCAGCAAGGTACAAGCGATCTCCACACGAGCTCGGTGAACGACATGACGCGGGTGTTCGAATCCGGTGTCAATTGCCTGCGGTCCGTCAAGAAGCTTCCGGTATCGCGCGTGAACTTCCCGTAGGAACTTGTGTTGTCGGGGCAGGGACTGTACGGATGGTCTGGGCAGACTCCCTGCGAGCCCCAGAAAAGTACTCATGAATCGAATGTACCGTTTTACGCATATTGACGACAACCTTTGGGAGGCAATGCGGTGGTAAGCAAGGGAAGTGAAAACGACGATGAAGCGTTGGCCAAGAAGATCTACCTCGATCATGGAGGGAGTAGTTTTTTCATGTCGCGTAGTGGAATCTATGAAGAATATAGAGCGCTGAACTTCGACCGCCGTAAAGAAAAGGAATGGGCAAGAGAGCGGATCGTGGAACTACTGGCTATGCCAATCGATCCCGGAATGTTGATTGGTGGCAGCTTTGGGGGCCTTATTGAGCTAATCAAGAATTCCGATGACAGGGAGGGATTGGAAATACTCATCGAAAAAATAGAAGCCTTGGAGGACGAATGGGACACTATGTCATTGCTACTCATTGCGGAAAGCATGCTGAGGTTGCTTCACACCGCGAAGCATGATCGAATTCTATACGATAGACGCTTAATCGAACGGGAAAAGCGCATAGTAGCTCGATTGCTTGCAAGAGCAAGTGAAATGAAGATAACTGTTGCCCCCATTTACCGGGAGGACCGTTATATGAAGGACTTTCTTTCTGACCAGCACGTGCTGGAACGTATTGAAAACGACAGACGCGAATTTGAAGGGTACTCAGACAATCAGTAACCACCGGTAGAACCGGTGGTATGAGGAAGGCCCCTGAAAGGGGCCGGTTAGTCCAGGTAAACGTTCCGTTCGCCAAGGTCTATGGGGTTCATCCGGGTGAAGTGCGCGACTCGATTTCTGGCTTGCTACTCAGGACTGCAACGTTACCAATCCGCGAAGCGGATGGCAGTCAATAGCCTGGGGCGTAAGCCCCAGGAACCTTGGCAACGTACCGATGAATCCGCGAAGCGGATGGCAGATTCACGTCGCATTGTTCTACCATCCGCTTCGCGGATTCAAACGAATTGCGGTACGTCGACCCGGGGCTTACGCCCCGGGCTATTGACTGCCGCTCCTACGGAGCTAATACTGGTTCCAGCGTGCGTAACCCGTCGCGATTCATGTCCCACGCGTTGTCACAGCGACCAATGTAACGGGAGCCTGTTGAATTCTCACCGGCAGAGCCGGTGGATTAGCTTGGATTTAATGTGCCGTTTTGCACAAACTGACGACAACCTTTGGGAGGCAATGCGGTGTTAAGCAAGGGAAGTGAAGGCGACGATGAAGCGTTGGCCAAGAAGATCTACCTCGATCATGAAGGGAGTAGTTTTTTCATGTCGCGTAGTGGAATCTATGAATATTATAGAGCGCTGAACTTCGACCGCCGTAAAGAAAAGGATTGGGCAAGAGAGCGGATCGTGGAACTATTGGCTATGCCAATAAGTCCCCAAATGCTATTCGATGGCAGCTTTGGTAGCCTCATTGAATTAATCAAGAATTCCGATGACAGGGAGGGGTTGGAGATACTCATCGAAAAAATAGAAGCCTTGGAGGACGAATGGTGACGTAGAATAAGTTCTGTAAATTGATAAAGCGACCATGCATTCGGTCCAATCTTGGGTAGCTAACCAAGAACAAGATAGGAATCGAACAGCATGGCCACCACCTCCCAGTCTCTCGTATCTCAGTTTAAGAATCAACTTTTGGAAGACGGTGACTTCCTTCACGCCGTCGCGGAGGTGTTCCTTCGCGAGTTGATGGAGGAAGAAGTCCAGTCGCACGTTGGTGCGGCCCGGCACGAGCGTACCTCGTCTCGCCAGGGCAGCCGGAACGGCTACAAGCCGCGTACGTTGAAGACGCGCGTTGGCGAGCTTGGACTCTCGGTACCGCAGGTGCGGGGCATGGAGCCCTATCATCCGTCGGTATTCGCACGCTACCAGCGCTCGGAGCGGGCGTTGCTGGCGGCGTGCGCGGAAATGTATTTCATGGGGGTGTCGACGCGGAAGGTGGCATCGGTCTTGGAGAAGATGGGTGGATTCGAGCTCAGCGCCGGCACGGTGTCGCGTGTTGCGGCGGAGCTGGACGAACAGTTGAAGACCTTTCGGGAACGGCGTCTGGACGACCGCACGTGGCCCTATCTGCTGGTGGACGCGACGTATTTGAAGGTTCGCCGTCACGGACGTGTGCAATCCACGGCGATGCTTGTGGCGGTCGGTATCGACCAGCACGGACGGCGCGAAGTCTTGTCGTGGTCTCCCGGCGACTCGGAGTCCGAGGAGACCTGGAGCCAGCTATTCCGGGACCTGAAGGCCCGGGGCCTGAACGGCGTGGAGCTGTTGGTCTCCGACGCGCACGAAGGCATACGGGCCGCCGCGCGCCGGTACCTTCAAGGAGCGTGCTGGCAGCGTTGCCGGGTACACTTCATGCGCAACGCCATGGCCAAAATGGGCGGGTCGAAGGACAAGGCACAGGTGGCGCGGGAGCTCAAGGAGTTGTTCGTCCTGTCGGAGAAGGACCTTTGCAGACGTGCGGCCGAAGAGATGGCGACGCGATGGGAGTCCCGATGCCCCGCCCTTTCCCAGCAGCTCCGAGCGGGTTTCGAGGACTGCTTGACGGTGCACGACCTGCCCAATCGGCTGCGTCGTCGGTTGCATTCAACGAACATGATCGAGCGAGTGATGCGCGAAATCAAGCGCCGCACCGACGCGGTGAGCATCTTTCCCAACGAGGCCTCCTGCGACCGCCTGATAGGCGCGCACTTGATGGAGCGGCAGGAGAAGTGGCTCTGCGAGAGCAAGCGGTATCTGGACCTGGATGGCAGGGAGCAAATAAAACAACCGAACTAGTACAGTAGGCCCCACCCCATGGGGTGGGGCCTACTGAAAACAACAAAACAGTAAACACTACCCAAGTGGACCAGATTTACAGAAACTATTTGACAGTACCGGACGAATGGGACACTATTTCATTGCTACTCATTGCGGAAAGCATGCTGAGGTTGCTTCACACCGCGAAGCATGAACGAATTCTATACGATAGACGCTTAATCGAACGGGAAAAGCGCATAGTAGCTCGATTGCTTGCAAGAGCAAGCGAAAAGAAGATAACTGTTGCCACCATTTACCAGGAGGACAGTTATATGAAGGACATTCTTTCCGACCAGGATGTGCTGAAACGTATCGAAAACGACAGACGAGGACTTGAAAGGTACTCAGACATTTAGCCGGCGAAGACATCAATCTGGGCCTTGATTTGTAAATCTTAGACGGAGTAGTGCCCAGCCTACTTGCCGCCCCGTTTCCTATCCGCCTCAAGCCGCTTTAATTCCGCTTCCACCTCAAGAAAGTGCTCTTCCGCCTGACTTGCCGTTGCGAGTTCAGCATGGCGAAACGCTTCATACTCCTGGTGGGCCTTTTCCAACGCCTCATCGCGACTTACGGTTCCCGCATGCTCCAACAGCTCGCGCCCGGAGAGTCGGAGAAAATCATCCAGCTTGGCAATCCAATCGGACATGGTCATTGGTCGGCGATTGAGCGCCTGCAATTCCGCGAATTCGAGATAGAGCGTGACAATTCGATTCAGCACGTCGAGTTCCGACTCGGAGAGGTAGTTCTTCGCCACCTCCGCCTCGCTCTTTCGGATCTTCGCTCCTGTCCAGTTCGTCAGCCCCATGTTGGGCTTCGATGCATCCGCACGGCCATGGATGATTTCCGCCGCCGTGTGGCCGTGGGCCGCCCAATGCATTTTGTTCTGCAGGATCATGAAGAATTCGCGCGAGGACTCCGTACGGGGATCGTAGTCGATGCTGGTGGCGTAGATGTCCAGCACCTTTCGCCAGAAGACCTTTTCCGAGGAGCGAATATCCCGGATGCGCGCCAGCAATTCCTCGAAGTAGTTGCCGCCCCCCGCGTTTTTCAGGCGCTCGTCGTCCATGGCGAAGCCCTTGATGAGGTATTCGCGAAGGCGCTGGGTGGCCCAGATGCGGAACTGGGTGCCGCGAAGGGACTTCACGCGGTATCCCACGGAAATGATTACGTCGAGATTGTAGAAATTGGTCGGCTTGGTAGAAAATTCGGAAATTCCGAATTTTCTCATAACGTCGGCTTCAACCAACTCCCCCTCGGCAAACACGTTCTTTATGTGCTCGTTGATGGTGGATTTCGCCTTGCCAAAAAGCTCCGCCATCTGCTCTTGGGTCAGCCAGACGGTCTCGTTCTCCATCCGGGTTTCGATCCGGATTCGGCCATCTTCGCTCTGGTACAGCAGGAACTCGGTTTTCGCGGGTAAACTGAAATCACTCATCGCTGGACTTGCCCCTCCTCGTTTGTGGCACGCCTCTGCGCAACCGCCGACCATGTGTCGATGCGGGAATTCTATAGCTTCATTGTCACGCGCGCAAGCGTGAGGGCGTAATCTTCGGCGCGACGTGGGGACGGACTCGCGCCTCGCGCCACTGCTACGAAGGCGCGTCACGGTGCATCTTCGACGCAATCGCGGGTTGCAAATGGTACACCAAAGCGCGTGCCTGTCCCAGAGGACGAGGGCGCTGACTTCGAACGTTCCGCGTCGCGATTCCAGCTTCCACTGGGACATGTCGCAGACACGCCGTGGCGGGCCGCCGCGTTGGCGTGCGCGTCGCCCGACGGGGTGACGACTTGGGCGTTGCGCTTTCTTTGCGCGTGCGAGGGCCCTTGCGGCGGTACGTCCCTACAGCTTGTCCCCCAACACGGGGTCTCCCCCGCTGCCCGCTACGGGCTTTTCCAGCGCATCGTGCTCGGCGTCCGATCCCGGCGCGGGCAGGATTTCGATTCCGCTGGCGTCGTCGCGCACGCTAAGACGCAGACCCCAGATGGCTTCGGTGCGGGCGTCGTGGGGCGTGTGGCCGCCCGTGTGCAGGTAGACGATGTACACCGTCCCGTCGGGCAGGATCATGGGGTGGGAATAGCCGTAGACGCTGGGATCCACGCTGTAGCCATAGCCTTCGCCCGGACCATTCCAGGTTTTGCCGTCATCGGGACTGAGCAGCACGCGGATGCCACCCTTTTTGTAGGAGCCGTGGAAGCAGGCGAGCACTCCATTGGGGAGTTGGAGCACGTGAGGATCGAAAATTTCCCAGCTTGGCGATTCCGTGGCTTCCCAGGTGCGTCCGCCGTCGCTGGAGAAACACAAGTCGCCCTGTTTGCGGATAATCAGGGCCAGCCGCCCGTCGGGCATCTCCGCCACGGTCGGCTCGTTGAGATCATGGTCCCGCTTCACCACCGAGGCCAATTGGAAGGTCTTTCCCCGATCTTCCGAGCGCATGACGCCGATGCTGTTGAAGGACACGCTGGAATCGAAGGGTCCTTCGGCCACCCAGAGGACTGTGCCGTCTTTCAATTGGATAATAGGTCCATTGCCAAAGGCGCCGGGCGTGGGCTTGCCCAGCGGGTCCATCGGCTCCGTCCAGGTCTCCCCGCCATCGCTGGAAAGCATGTACTTCGCGAAATACACGCCCGGATAGCGGTAGGAGAAGAAATTGGCGATGAGTGTGCCATCGTCCAGTTCCACGATACTCGGATGGCGATCGTCGTCTTCCGTGTCCACCAGCGTGCGGGGTTTGGACCACGTCAGCCCTTCGTCGTCGGAATGCATGAGGTGCGCCCGGCCGCCGCGCGGCGCGCGCACGTCGGGCATTCCGATGGCCTTCCACTCTTCGAACTGCTTCAGGCTGGCCGGGTCCGATCGCACTTCATCGGTCCAGGGGGGCGTGGCGTGCCAGCTTCCGGAGGTAAAGGTGAGCAGCCAGCGTCCGGAGCGCAATCGGGTTACGCCGCTCCAGCCTACGAAGCCGTTGTAGCCCTCGTATTCCTCCGGCTGATTCTTCCAAGGGCCGACGAGGAGGATTCGGCACGATGCATAGCGGTCGGGCTCCGGCTCCGAGCCAAGCGCCTTGAAGGAGATCGCCCCGGCGGACGCCATCTCGGCCAGCACGACCGCGGCCATCAGAATGCCTATCACACACGCACGGCGGAAAGTTATACGGGAAAGATCGGTGCAGGTTCGTAGTGGGAGCATGGGTTCAGCAATCCTCAGGAGTAAAACGTCCAGTCGAGAGTTTTCCCGATTGTGGTCTTTGCCGTCGTACAGATCAAGCTCACAAGATGCAACCAGCTATGACGGAGCTAGTTTGGTGAGCATTTGGCACGTCTGAAGTCTACTCAAGAAAAGTCTGACCACGGAGATAGCGTGTCGTTTTGTCAAGTCCTTTTAGTCGATGTTATGAGCTTTTTCCACAGAGTTTTCCACTGATTCCGTACTGGGAGTCATAGGGAGTGTTTGTGATTAATATTGCTCGCATAATGGTCAGTAATTTGCGCATCGCAGCGGCATGCGCGGCCATTGGCCTCTTGCCTTTTCGTACGAGTGTTCTATGAAAGTGGGCAATTTGATTGTCTCCGCGCAAGGCGGTCGAGACGGCCATGTAGAGGGCCTCGCGGACGCGCCTGTTACCGTCCTTGCTGAGATGGCTTCCACGCCGGCTGGTTCCCGAGTGGACCAGTCGCGGACAGAGGCCTGCGAAGGCGGAGAGTTGGCGGGCTCTGGTGAAGCGGCGCAAGTCTCCAATCTCGGCGAGGATTACCGAAGCGGTCACAAAAGCTACCCCATAAATGCTGGTGAGCAGTTCGTAGTCTCGCTTGAGAGTTGGTGTTTTCGTAAGCAACACTCGCATACTTTTCTCGATGGATTTGATATCGCGGTCGAGCTGTTCGAGCCGTCGCTCTTGCATGGCGCTGACCGCTTTGCAGGCACGCGTCTCGTCGGCCCGTTGCCGTTCGGCGACGCGTTCGGCGACCAAGGCGTCCCGGTAGCGCAGGAGACTGCGCAGCTCTACCCGTTCGGTAGTCAGTGCTTCATAGGGTGCCGGGCTTCGCTGAAGGCCATACAGTGCCAGGGCGCGGGCTTCGAGCTTGTCCGTCTTGTTGCGCAGGCCGAGGCTCTTGATGTAGTTGGCCGTGCGTTTTGGGTTGGCAATAGCGGGAAGAAGAGCGTCGTCGATTTCGGTAATCCAAGCGGCCAGTTCGATGGAATAGTTCCCGGTGGATTCCATGACGACGCGCAGCCCCGTGCCAACTTCCTGGGTCTGTTTTCGGGCCCAGGCGACGAACTCATTGACCCCATCGCGCGTGCGTGCGAAGGTGCGCACTGGCATGACGTGGAGCAGGGCAAGGTCGAATACCAAAGCCTGACTCGGATGAGCAATGGAAGCGTCGAAGGTTGCCTTGGCCGTGTCTATTCCAGCCCAGGCTGCAGGTTGAGTTAAAGACATGCTACGATCCTTTCGTAAAGTTTTTTGTGGCCGCCTGACCACTCTTGCACATGCGAGTTCCGGACCCACGATAGCGTTCGGTCTTCACGGCGGACCACCTGAACAGGAGGCGGGACGAATCTCCGTGTCGGGCTTCACAAAGTCCCATGGCACGAAACATCTCCGCCTCCTGTTCCATCCTCTCACGAGGCCACGTGAGAGGCAAAATCGGCAAAAGTTGTCCACAATTCCACCGCCGTCCACAAAAGAAAAAGAACCAAAAAGAAAAGGGCTACTACGACGGTGCTTCTCCATATCCCAGGAACCCTTGAAAACAACATACAAGACACGGAGGCACGGAGAGGAAAAAAGTTTCAGAGGCGCCGAAGCTGGGTAATGGTATGCTTACTTTCAAAGAGGGCCTCCACCCTCCCTTTCTCATATTCTATATTCTCCGTGCCTCCGTGAGCTCCGTGGTGATCCCATTCATTCGCGTGTATTCGCGTTCATTCGCGGTTCCCACCCGGTTCCCAGACACGAAAAAACCCCTCGGGGTTCACATCGGAACCGCGAGGGGTCTGTTCATTTAACATGGTGCCCGAGGCGAGAATCGAACTCGCATGTCCTTACGGACACAAGATCCTTAGTCTTGCGTGTCTGCCAATTCCACCACCCGGGCGGGGAAGCAAGATAGTACTAAATGATGAAGGGGCAGTGCAACTTTTCGACACGAAAAAAATGACGAAAGCGAAAAATTACTGGACCGAAAGACCGTTCTTCACGAAATCGTCCAGGCGTTTCTGGATGTAGGAGGCCGTATCTTCCACACCCGCCTGAATTTCGGGATCAAAAACGGAGAGGGCCGTCAGAATACCTTTGGCCTCTTCGATACCCTGCCCGATGGCGGCGCCGATGAAATCGGCAAATTGCTTCCGCCCTTCTTCCGTATCTTCCAGGCCGTTGTTCTCAGCGTACTTTGAGAAGAAATTGAGGGCAAAGTCCGCAATGCGATTGGCGGTCGCTTCGGGCGACGTGTCGAGCACGTCGTCTTCAGCAAGACCGAGTGCCGTGCGGGCATCCCCCACCACCGCGCGCAGCTTTTCATAGGCCCGATCCAGGACGATGCCCTGGGCCTGGCCCTTGGACACGTCCCCCTTGCTGAAGGAGACTTGATCGGTGCGGGAGACCTGAACACTGGCCGAATAGCTGGCGGTGTAGGTCGTCTTGCTGGACTGGAGGAGTTTTTCCACGGGATATCCCGTGGAGGCATTCTGTACATTTTGAACCATAGCGTTACCCTCGCCTTCTGGCCCGTTTCGGGCCCCTGATCCGTCGCAATCGATCTATCGGCCGATCCAGCTGAATACTTGAGGGGAAATTCGGAACGTGCAGCATGGGCTGGTGGACGCCCGGATCTTTAGTGGTGCCTGGGCCGGCTTCGGACGGCGCGAACGACACCAAAGGCGACAAGCAGCGCAGAACCAACACATACAAACAGCCCATTGCGAAAATCGGAAGGCTCGAAGCGCAAATCGACTTCGTGTTTGCCCGACATGAGCTCGATCCCCTGGAAGATTCCATCCACTGGGTGCACCGGCGTCTCTTTGCCGTCCACCCAGGCGCGCCAGCCGGGGTACCACGCCGCCGCAACGATCAGCATGCCCGGCTGGTTGGTCTCCACCTCCAGCGGGATCTCCGTGTGCCGGGGCACATCGCGCAGCCGGATCGTGTCCTGGAAAGGGCCCTCGCGGCGGGGCAGGGCAAAGCCTTCCGCGACGGGTACGCTGTCCAGGCTCAGGGGCGGCAAATTCGGCTCACTGCTGTCCCGGACTTCGTGGGCAATACGGAAAGGCGACGTCGTGGAAAGGTCGCGAAAGAGGACCGCACCGGAATCGAAGACATCGACAATATTCAGGTCGGCGCGGACGGCGGCATAGGGCCCCTGAATGTCGCTTCGCTGCAGGAGCAGCGAGCCCACGCCCGCCCGCCGCTGGAGGAGCGGGTTCTCGTCCACCTGGGCGAGGAAGCGGGCCGTGCGATGGAGCGTCACGGTGCTCTGGGCAAAAAGCACGGGGATCCCGTTACCGTTCAAGGGCCACGCCCGGAGTCCCGCCGTTCCGCCGACGCGCGTGCCCACGGACTGGAGCGCCTTCACAATACGGGTCTCGGGAAAAATCAGCGCGCGATCCGTCTGTACCAGCTCGGGGAAACGTCCCCAGCAAATGGCGACCAACAACAGGGCCACAATTCCGCCGGCCATGACCCGGGGTTTGGGGTTCAGCAGGGTATAACCAAAAAGCACCGCCAGCAACACCATCAGGCTGAGCAGTCCGCCGAGGGTCCCCCAGGGCATGGGCCCCGCACCGGAGAGACCAAAGGCGATGCAGGCCACCACAAGCCCGCCCCAGCAGAAGGGCAGTATGAAGGCGAGGCGGACAAGGACCTTCTTGCACTCGTCAGCGTTGAGGTGCAGCCAGGTCTCCGAAGCACCTGCCGAGAGCAATGCGATGGGAAAGGCCAGCACCGCCAGATAGTGCGCGGGCTGAATCAGTCGGAGCAAGGGCAACTTGGGAAGTAGTCCCTGCGCAAGAAAGGGAATCGCGGCAGCGACAAGCGCGGCCAGGGCGAGACTCTCCACGCGATGGCGCAGGGGCTTCTCCACGTAGCGTCGCAGGGCCAGCCAGATACCCACGAGGAGCACGGGAGTCAGCCCGATGAACACCAGGTGCACCAGCGGATTCACCGACCCCTTGACGGTTTGGAAGTAGTCCGGACCGAAAACACCGAGCAACAGATCGAGGGACAGGGGCCACGGATAAGCGCCCGAGGTTGTCGCGCCTTCCCGCAGCAACGTCAGATAGGGCAGGAGTTGGGGCGCCGCGAGGCCTAGTCCCACCGAAAGACCAAGGGCGTAGCCGGGCAGGGCGGCCCGCAGGCGCACATGGTGCGAGTCACGAACGCGGCGCAGCACGAGGTAGATCGCCAGCACCGCGAGGAGCACGGCCATGATCCTAAGATCGCCGCCCACCGCCATCAGCGCCACCGCAACGGCCAGCTTGGGCCAGGCCCAGAATTGCCCCAGGATCAGCCGATCGGTAGCGAGCACGGCGAGGGGAAACCAGGGCAGAACGTCGCCCATGGGCTCGGCGCCCCAGACGAACACGGGGCCGCTCCACTCGCAGATGAGCGCCACAACGAGCGCATATCCTGCGGTAAAGCCATAGCGTCGGGCCACATAAAAAGCAACGCAACCCGACACAATGAGTTTCAAACAGAGACTTAACGCCCAGGCGAGGCCCATGTCAAACAAATAAAAAGGAACAGAAAATGGTGAATAGCACCGGTTGGCCGCGTTCGCTGCAAAGGGCTGCCCCAGACCGGCGTCGGGGTTCCACAACAGGTCGCCAGGCACCTTCCCATGCTCGCTGATGTAACGATAGGAAGGCCAGGCCGTGTTCAACTGCCAGGTGGACAGGGCCGCTTCCGGGCGCGCCGTCGGGGGCACCTCGACGGATTCCCAGGGGGGCAGGCTGAGGATGCCCTCGGGTGCGAAGGGCACTTTTCCCTGAAAGAGCGAGGGGGCATAGACCGAGACAGGCAAGACGATGAGGAGCAGGATGCACCCGGCGTTTTCTCTGAGCTTATATCCCCAGCTTCGTATCATGCGCTCTTCCCTGTGTTGGCGTGCCAAAGAAAAAGGACCCGCGGGAGCGGAGTCAATCCCCCGCCGCACCTGCGAGCCCTGTACTATAGCAAATTAACCTAGCGCTTTGCCGGACGCGTATGGATGCCTTCACCGTAGTAGTCTTCGGCCGCTTCCATAATCGCTTCCGCCAGGGTCGGGTGGGTGTGAATCGTGTGGGCGATTTCTTCCACCGTGGCTTCCAGGGACATGGCCATGGCGCCGGCCGCAATCAGTTCGCCCGCTTCCGCGCCCATGATGTGGAGCCCGAGCAACTGGTCGGTGGCGGCGTCGCCGACAATCTTGACCAGGCCTTCGGTCTCGCCCATGGCGTGGGCCCGGCCATTCCCAGCGAAGAGGAAGGTGCCGGTCTTCACATTGTATCCCTCGGCCTTCGCCTGGGTTTCCGTCAACCCGACACTCGCCACTTCCGGGGAGGTGAAGGTGCACGACGGCACGACGCGATAATTCATGTGGCGATTGCCTCCGGTGGCGTTCGTCGCGGCCACGATGCCCTCGGCCGATGCGCCGTGGGCCAGCCAGGTCTTGTTGGTCACGTCGCCGATGGCGTAGATGCCGGGCACGGTGGTTTCCATGCGCTCATCCACCAGAATGCCGCCCCGGGGTCCGGTCTGAACGCCCAGTCCGGGGGTGCGGGTCACCACTTCGGAGTTGCACTCCAGACCGATACCCACCAGCACAAGATCCACATCCACGTCGCCGGCCTTGGCCCCTTCCAGGGTCAGGGTCACGCCGCTGTTTGTATGTTTGAGTTCCTGGACCTTGGTACTCGTCCGGATGTCGATGCCCTTGCGCTTGAGTCCGGCGGCCAGACGCTTGCTCAGATCTTCGTCTTCGCGGGGCAACACGTGGGGCATCGCTTCTATCAGGGTCACCTCGGCGCCCAGCGCATTCCAGATGCAGGCAAACTCCGCGCCGATGGCCCCGGCACCGATGACGCCGATGCGCTTCGGCAGCTCGGTGAGCTCCAGGGCGTCGGTGCTGCCAATGACGGTCTTACCGTTGAACCCGAGACCGGGCAACTGGGCGGGCCGACCGCCGGTGGCGATGATGATGGACGTGGCGTGAACGAGGGTGTCCCCCACTTTGATCTCGCCCGGAGCGGTAATCGTGCCTTCGCCATGGATCACGTCGATGCCGTGGGCCTTGAAGAGGGCGTCGATGCCACCGGTGTTGGTGGCGACGACTTTATTCTTCCGGGCGACCATGGCCTTCATATCAAAGCTTGCCCCATCAACCTTCAACCCGTAATCGGCTGCGTGCAGCATCTTCCGATACAGCTCGGCACTGTAGATGAGGGTTTTCGTCGGAATACAGCCCACGTTAAGACAAACACCACCAAGGGCGTTCTTTTCGATCACCGCCACCTTCGCCCCGCGCTGGGCCGCGCGAATGGCCGCCACATATCCCCCGGGCCCCGTTCCCACTACGGCAACATCGTATTTAATCATCGGAATCTTTCTTGTTTGTGTTGGTTTGTGGAAATTTTAGTCTTTTGAGGTGGGACTTTCCAGCCCCCGATTTTCTTCTTTTTGTGCGACTGCGTTGCACCCTACGTGGGCAGGAATGCCCCTGCTCCATGGGTTAAAAACGTATTTTCGAAAGCTCACGTCGGCGCTACGACGTCCTCAATCAATTCGCGCAGCGGCTCATTGGGCGCCAATTGGCAGATGGTGTCCAGCACACCGTCCACGCCCTTGAGGCGCAGGAGCGTCTGCATCTCCACCGCCGCCGGGTCGTTCGGCTCCTCGAAATCCAGCGCCGCAATGATGACCTGAACCAGCGCGATGGGCTTTACCCCCTGCTGCACGCACATCCGCGCGGGGGCGATGAGGCGGTCTTCCGGGCCCAGCTTGCGCTTGGGGTCCGCGCCCACCCGGGCCACCTGATCGGCCAGGGCCTTGTTTTGATAACGCTGAATCAGGTCGGCGGAAAAGGCGTCCAGGGCGGCTTTGTCGAGGCCATGCTTGCGGGACAAGCCCAGGCAGCTTTCCTGGAGCGCCGCCTCCACGATGGGGCGCACGAGCGGGTCCTGGATGGCCTCGTAAATGTATTTGTGGCCCTGAATGTGGCCGAGGTAGGCCGTGGCGGCATGACTCATATTGTGGACAAAGAGCTTCCGTTCCACGTAGGCCGCGAAGTTCGGGTAGGCCTTGGCGTGGGCGATTTTGGGCATTTCACCCACGAATCCATCGGCTGCGAGGGGCAGCTCGCAATAGGGTTCCACGCAGACCAGCAGGGGGTCCTCCGCCATCTGCTCCTCCGTCATGCGCGGCACCATACGGCCGATGGACGCCTCTACGAAGCCCACCTTCTTCTCCAGGGTCTCATACCACTCGGGCGAGAGGAAGTTGCGGACCGCCTCCCGGAGGATGGCGTCGCCCCGGAGGACGTTTTCGCAGATAATAATATTGAGCGGGGCCGCATCGGGCCGGGAAAAGCGCTTTTCGATGCCCCGGGCAATGGCCGGGGCTATCCGCGGGAGGATGGGCGACCCTACGGCCGTGGAGGCGATGGTCGCGTCCGCCAGGGCGTCGGCGATGGCCTCCAGATCGGCCCCGTGGATGGCCGTCACATTATCAATAACCATCTTCTCCGTCGTCTCGGAGACCAGATGAAGGGGGTAGCTGTTCCGGGATTTCAGCAGCGACACCACGGCCTCGTTCACATCCACAAAAGTGGTGCGGAAGCCGGATTCCCAATAGAGCTGTCCGATGAACCCGCGGCCAATGTTGCCCGCGCCAAAATGCACCGCCTGTCCGTTCAATAGAGGAAACCTCGCTGGTTGTGGGTTGTCGCCCGGAGAAAGGTGGAAGAAGTATAGCAGGTAACGCCGCCCCGGCGCGAAAGGGGGACAAAAAGGATCTTGGACATTCATGTCCGAGGCAAAATGCTCTCGGATATCGTAACCCGCTCGCCGTTTGCGGGCGGGCCGGGTGCGCCGGAATCGAGACTCTGGCATCGCCAGAACCTCTGCACAAACCTCGAGTGCCAGTCGGGGTTGCGGTGTGCTCTCCCTCGGACATGAATGTCCAAGATCCTTTGCGCCGCGCAAATTCGGAATTCCTTTCGTAAATTCCCGCCCTCGACTTCGACATCTTCTATAGAATGCGTAACTGAGGAAAGGAACGACGATGCACGCGAATACCCCCGATACCCTGTTGCTGGATCACTGGCGCACCCGGCGCGATGCGGATGCCTTTGCGGAACTGGTGGCGCGCTACGGGCCGCTGGTCTACTCCGCATGCCTGCGGGTGCTGCGCTCCACCGCCGCCGCGGAGGATGCCGCGCAGGATTGCTTCTTGGAGTTGCTCCAATCCCGCGCGCGGGTTCACTCCCTGCCGGGCTTCCTCCACACGACGGCCACCCGGCGGGCCGTGGATCGATTGCGCTCGGAGCGGAGTCGCGCGGATCGCGAGGCGCGCTTCGCGGCCGGTCAAGCCATCACCATCGAGGCGACGTGGGACGATGTGAGCACCTACGTGGACGAGGCCATCGCGGCACTGCCGGATAAACTGCAGCGGCCCGTGGTCCTGCGCTTTCTGCAGGGCCGTTCCTACGCGGAGATCGCCTCGGACACTGGCCTGCCCGCGTCGACCATACAATACCAGTTGCAGCAGGGCATTGAGGGTGTTCGAAAGCATCTGGCGGAGCGCGGCCTGCCCATCAGTGCGGCGGCGCTGGGTGCAATGCTCGCCGCAGCACCGAGCCAAGCGTTGCCCGCGGCGGTTGCGGCGCAAATCGGTGCGATGGCGCTTGCGGGTATCTCGACAACGACCGTTGCCGCTACCGGACTTCTGGGCGGTTGGATTGGTCTGAAGGCCATTGCGGCGGCGATACTGGTGATAGCCACATTGGCTCCGGCGGCCTATGTACTGTCCCGCGAAGTCGCGCCGAAGGACCGGCAGGCGCGCAATGCAATCACAGCCGAGGAAGCGGCGTCAACTATCGAATCCTCTGCCGCAACCGCCGCCGCTGCCGAAACTACGCTCGCAATCACTCCCGTGCCGCCATCGGAGGCCGCCATAGTCGATTCGTCCCCCCAGATCACCGGGACCGTGCTGGGGTCTGACGGCTCTCCGGCGGTGGACGCCGAAGTGACGATGTACTGGAGCAATGATTCATGGTCCGTGCGAAGTGATAAGGGTGGAGAGTTTGCCCTTTCGCTTCCCGACGGATTTGTTCCAGACGACCAGTCCAATGCGGCAAAAGTGAGCCTGCGTGCCGAGAAGGGTATCGAACTCACGTTTAATTTTACTGAGAAATACGAAGTCCCCCCAACCGGGCTGGCGGGAATTAGACTACATCTGGAGCCGTCGAGCACGATTTCAGGGAGTGTAGTTGACACCGATGGTAATCCGATGGTCGGGTGGCGCGTAATAGCCGAGGGAGACACCTTCTGGGGAAACACTATTTCCACGGAAAAAGGCGAGTTCACCCTCTCGGGCATACGCCCCGGCAACTTCACAATCTATGCAGAAGACAAGGAAGGACGGCTGACCCACTATAACGGCGGAAAGTCTATGCCGCTGGAAGGCCGCATGACCTATACAGGCATTATTCTGACCTGGCCACAAACGGCCATTTCGCTCGCGGGCTACGTGACCGACGAGAACGGTCGGCCTGTATCTGGAGCAAAACTCTCCGCCAACTACCAACAGAGCACGGTGACGGGTGAGAGGCTGGTTCAACTTGTCGCGCGGACGGATGATACGGGACGTTACGTCCTCGCGGGTTTCCCCGCAACTGAAGGCCTGGAGGTCGATGTACAGTTCAGTCATCATTCCCATATGCAAGCGATCCGCTATGGCGTTCGGGTAGATGGGCACGAAGAGAATTTCACGGTTATGAATCTCCCTTCGATTAAGGGCCGCGTGATCAACACCGTCACGCGGGAACCCGTGACCTCCTTCCGCATCACAACGCTGATCGGCCAGAGTCGGGCCCCGGGCTTTACAGATGAAGACGCCTTTGAGCTGTCAAACAATTGGGACAAGCAGGAGAGCCCCGACGGCGCTTTCACCATTCAAGCGCGCGGCTATGGCAATGTGCGGGTGGCCGTGGCCGCACCCGGATACATCACAGCCGTGAAGTCGCTTTCGGACACTTTGCCGGGTGCCGAAGTTGAAGATGTGGAGGTAGCTCTTGAGCCAGCCCGCCCGCTAAACGGGATCGTCGTGGACGAAGCGGGTCTCCCCATTTCGGGTGCCCAGATATTTTTCGGCTATCCCATGTACCCCGGCAGAGACACCCACTTCACGTCGAACTGGGAGGGCATTTCGCAAACGAACGATGAGGGTGAATTCACCTTGACCGAGTACCCTCCCACACTTTCCGCCGTGTCGGCCTTTCACGATGACTTTGCCCTGGGCTGGACCACAGCCAAGGGTACTTCGCCGCTACGTATTGTCCTGGAAAAAGGCACGGTGATTGAGGGAACGGTTACCTTCGACGGAGCGCCGCTGGAAAACAAGCGCGCCCATATCAACCTTGAGACCGAGGGGGCGGGCATTAAAATCACCTTTGGCGGTGAAGGCGGAGCCTACAAGATGGATAGGGTGCCAGCGGGTTCCTTCGTATTGAGCGCCGGCTTTCACGAAGGCGGGTTGCGGCGGTGTATCAGACGGGCAGTCATCGTCGAACGGGGCCAGACGATTCAACAGGATCTCAATTTCGATGGCACGGGCAGTTCCTATATCGAGGGGGTGTTGCAGCTCGATGGGCAGCCCCAGCCCGAATCGCTGATTCGCGCCACATTGGTCTCGGGAAACGGAGACACGCTCCTGTTCCAGACGTCGGCCCGGGGCGATGGCACCTTTCTCCTTGGCCCCATCCCAGCGGGCGACTACGATTTCGGAGCGGAGTGGCTCCAACTGCAGGATGGATCGTACCGTTCGCCTGACTTGGAGACACTGTCGCTGCAAGACGGCGAAACAATAAAGCACGACCTCTTGTACACGAGCCCCTGACGAGCATTTTTCAGTAACGTCAGAAAGGGAGCTTGGACAGTCCTGTCCAAGCTCCCTGGTTTCGACAATCGGGTTTACCTCGAGCCATCTTGAATCTTGCACCCGCTCCGCCGGTTTGCTTTAATGGCGGCTGGCCCCTGCACGCGTTGTGGGCCTGCTTGGTTCCCCAACGTCAAAGGCCGGTGCTTCCATGAACTATCTGCGTCACTTTCCCCTCCTCGCCATTATCCTGATCGCCTACAACGCGCTGATGCTGACGGGCAACTCCGTTGCGGCGAATCCAGACGTGATCCGCATCCCGCTTATGGCGAACGACGAGGCCATGTACCTGAAACTTGGCGATATCCTGGTGATGCTGGGTATTGTGCTGCTTTATTTCGAGATTCTAAAGTCCACGCGCTCGTCGAAGGCCACGATTATCGACCACGCCCTGTCCATGCTGACCTTCGTGGTATTCCTGGTGGAGTACATCGTCGTGGCGGGCGCGGGCACGGCGACCTTCATGATCCTGACGCTCATGTCGCTCTTCGACGTCATCGCGGGCTTCACGATTACGATCTCGACCTCGCGGCGGGATATCTCGCTGGGTGGCGGGGAATAGCGTCACGGAATGCGGCTGGACGGGCTTTCCGCGAACTTGCGCGCCTTCCATGAAGATCAGGAGAATATTTTCCCACAAATGAACTCAGATGGACACAGATAAAACATAAAGGCATGTTCACCTTTCTTCTGGCGTCCTTTCAGATTGAATCCCCATCCTATCGCGTGCGCGCCCATTCAATTATTTCGGATTTTCATCCTCTTATCTGTGTCCATCTGAGTTCATCTGTGGGAGGAATTTTTTCTTCCTGCTTCGGGTGGCCAACGCGCATTTCCCTCATCTATGGTACAGTCCCTGTTGATCGGCGTGTTGGATCGGGAGTTCACCGGAGGGTCTTGCCATGAATCGGCTGTTCGCGTTTTTCGTTGTTGGCCTGTTTTCGCTGTGCCTGGCGGCGTGTCCGCCAGCTCCTGATCCCGATCCCGACCCGGACCCTGATCCCGATCCGGTGGAGGGCGTGCCGGATTTGGGGCCGAACGCGAGCCTGAACGGCGCGCAGGTCCTCCCCGCGAACAACCCCTGGAACACCCGGGTGGACAGCCTTCCCGTGGCCCCGAATTCGGACGCGATCATCGACAGCATCGGCCGCACGGACAACCTCCACCCGGACTTTGGCGCGAACTGGGACGGCGGCCCCTTCGGCATCCCCTATATCGTAGTGGACGGCGACACGCCCAAGGTGCCCGTGGAATTCGATTATGCGAACGAGAGCGATCCCGGCCCCTACCCCATCACGGAGGATACGCCCATCGAGGGCGGCGCGGATGCGGACGGCGATCGCCACATGATCATGATCGACCGGGACAACTGGACGCTCTACGAGCTGTTCTACGCCTTCCCGCCTTCAGAGAACGGACAACCGTGGACGGCGGGCTCGGGGGCGATTTTCGACCTCGACTCGAACGAATTGCGGCCCGCGGGCTGGACCTCGGCCGATGCGGCGGGCCTGCCCATTTTCCCCGGCCTCGTGCGCTATGACGAAGTGGTGGAGCAGGGCGAAATCAACCACGCCCTCCGCTTCACGGTGAGCCAGTCGCGCCGCGCCTACGTCCCCCCCGCCACCCACTACGCCAGCAGCAACACCGACCCCGACCTGCCGCCCATGGGGATGCGCGTGCGCCTGAAAGCCGACTTCGACATCAGCGGCTTTTCCCCGCGCAACCAGGTGATCCTCCGGGCGATGAAGGAGTACGGCATGATCGTGGCCGACAACGGCAGCGACTGGTATTTCTCCGGCGCGCCCGACGCACGGTGGGATGACGAGGAGTTGGGCGAGTTGAAGGGACTGGAGGGCGATGATTTTGAAGTGGTGAAGATGGAAGGATTAATTGACAATTGACAGTTGACAATTGACAACGGAAGAAACTGGTCGGCAACACTGAGAGCAAGAAAGGGAGAATGGCTCGTGGAGAACAAAGGGGCAGTTCAAGAGAAATCATTCGCGTTTGCGCTTCGTATTGTGAAGCTCTACAAGCACTTGTGCGACGAGAAACGCGAGTACGTGCTGAGTAAGCAATTGTTGCGCTCGGGCACGGCGGTTGGCGCGCTTATACGGGAGGCGGAGCAAGCGGAGAGCAAGCCCGACTTCATTCACAAGCTCGCCATCGCTCTCAAGGAGGCTAACGAAACTGAATATTGGCTTGAGCTTCTCCACCAGTCGGACTACATCGACGAAAAGGGCTTCAAGTCAATCTCGAGTGATTTGAAGCAACTGCTGAAACTACTAACCGCCATCATAAAGAAGGCAAAGACGTCGCGTTAGGCCTCTGGCGCAAGTCCACGCCTTGCTAATAGCTAAGCCCCTCTTCCTCGTTGTCAATTGTCAATTGTCAATTGTCAATTGTCAATTATTTCGTCCGCCAACGCCACGCCGGGGCTTCGCTGTAACTTACCGAAATCGCCTCCCCCGGCGCGAGGCCAATGCTCTGCCCCGTGGTCCACGCACCTTCGAAAATCTGGGCCGTGCCGTTCACATCGGTCAGCGTCCAACTTGAGACCACACCAGCGGACGTCACCATCACCTCCACACTAAACGGCGTCCGGTTGACCAACGGCTCGCCCGAGGCGGGCATGGCGGGCGTCTCGATGCCAAAGCCGGCCGACACCTGCGGGATGATCACGTTCGTCGGCTTCGTCGCGTTGTTAGTATAGCCCGAGGCGGGATAGACCATGTTGATCTTGTTCCGTTCGGCGGGGCCTTCGAAGATGATACCGTTGCCCTCCGGGATGTTCACGAGGCGCAGCGTGAAGACGTTGTCCTTGCCGAAGAGCCGCATGCCGATGGCCTCGGGCACGCCGCCGCCATCGACCACAACGTCGAAGATGTTCCCCGCCACGTGGGCCTTTTCGTCGCCGATCTGCATGTGGGTCTTGCAGAGGTGCAGGAAGGGAATTTCGAAGCGGTTCATGGCCACCGCGCCCTTGCCCTCGGGGCCGCAGGTCAACTGAAGACCTACATCGCACGCGATCATTTCTGTGGCGTAGAACTTGTTGTACACGATGGGCCCGTGGGTCGCATCGAGCACCAGCCCCGTGCCCAATGGAGCCTTCTTCCCGTCGTCGAAGACGCTGCCGCCGCCCACGATGGCGTTGAACTCGAAGGTGCTCGCTGTCGTCACGATGAAGTCGTCCGGCCCCTTCGTCTCCGGCTTGATCCGCACCACCGCGCCATCCGTCGGCGCGACGATCAGCCCGAACTTGAAGCGGCAGCTCATCTGACTGTCGATGACGATGGCGTCGCCCGTGTTCTTGTCGAGGTTGATGACGTACTCCCCGCCGTCGAGGCGGAAATCCTGGAACCAGGGAATCCGGATGGTCTCCTGGATGTGGTAGACCACGCCGTTCTTGAATTTGTCCGGCATGGTGCCACCCGCGATGTACACATCCTTCCGGTTGGCCTTGGCAAAGTCGAAGGCCTCTTGAATACCGGAAGTTTTCGTGTCCGGCGTGTTCGGGCCGAAGTCGCCGCCGTCCTTCGGTCCCTCCGGGCTCACGATGACATAGTTCATGGCACTGAGCTTGGAAAACTCGGGGGTCTGGGCAAAAGCGGGCACGCACAGCAGCAGCGCCAGCGCGAGGGACTTGAGGGTCATGGGGAAGCTCCTTCGGGGTTTGGTCGGTAGTATGGCGCGGGGCCGACGGCCTCTTCAATGGACGAAATGAAGAATGGGTCTTATGGGTCGTATGGGACCAATGAGTCCTATGAGAAAAGGCGACCGTCTCCACACGACCCACACAATCCATAAGACCCATTCCCCGCTTCATAAAATTCCCCTTGACACACTTCGCAAATTGTATTAATCTCTTAATACATTAAGTCTTTCGAGGCCACCATGCAACTGCACATCACACCGGGCGACGGCGCGCCCATTTACCGCCAGATCATCGACCAGGTGAAGAACCTGGTGGCGGCGGGGCGCCTTACGCCAGGAGACGAGATGCCGCCCATCCGCGCCCTGGCCCAGCAATTGCTCATTAACCCCAATACCGTCGCGCGAGCCTACCGGGAGCTGGAAGCGCAAGGGGTGCTGGTGTCGCGGCAGGGCTCCGGCACGGTGGTGGCCGACGGGGGCTCGCCCCTGGCGCGGGGCGAGCGGATGCGCCTCCTCACGGCGCAGGTGGACAAGTTGTTGACCGAAGCGCGGCAACTTGGCTTCGACAGGGATACGGTAATAGAGCTGATAGAGAAGCGGCACAAACAACGAGGGCGGGAAAATGAATAGAAGCGGGTTGCAGAGCGAATGGGAGCGAGGCATGCTCTACGAATTGACGCGGCCAATCACGCTTCTGAAAAAGCACCTGCAAGGCTGGGAGCGCAGGCGGCCCGCCTGCATCGTGCCGAAGGCACGATTGACCGACTGGGAAAGATTCATCCTCTGTAAAGTGCGCGCTGCGGCAGCCCCGCCACCTCCGCCCCACCGGCAGGCGGGCCGCCTGCGCTCCCAGCCCTGCGCATTTCCCTTAAAATTTAATGATTACTTCGCGAAAGCGCCAACACGTCAATCCGCCGATGCAAAGGAAGCGAATTGCACCCCAAAGGAGACGGCAGCATGGAAACGGTAGCAAGCATTCAAAATCTCACGCGTACCTACAAGCGCGTGACCGCCCTCGACAACGTGTCGCTGGACATCCCCAAGGGTTCAGTATTCGGTCTCGTGGGCAGCAACGGCGCGGGCAAGACGACGCTCATCAAGCACATCATGGGCATGCTGCGCGCGCAGTCCGGCACCGTGCGGGTCTTCGGTATGGACCCCATCGCCCAGCCCGAGGCCGTGCTGGTGCGCATCGGCTTCCTCAGCGAAGACCGCGATCTCCCCGGCTGGATGCGGGTGCATGAGCTCATGCGCTACCTCCGCGCTTTTTACCCAAATTGGGATCCAGACTTCGCCGAGCAGCTCCGCGAACAGTTCAAGCTCGACCCCCAGGCGAAGCTGAAGACCCTCTCGCGCGGGCAGCTCGCACAGGCGGGCCTCCTCGGCGCGCTCGCACACCGGCCCGATTTCCTCGTACTCGACGAGCCCTCCTCCGGCCTCGATCCCATCGTGCGACGCGACATCCTCTCGGCCATCATCCGCACCGTGGCCGACGAAGGCCGCACCGTGCTGTTCTCGTCGCACCTGCTGGACGAGGTGGAGCGCGTCGCGGATCACATGGCCATGATCTACAACGGCAAATTGCTCCTCAATGCGCCCATGGAGGAAATCAAGACGCGGCACCTCCGACTCGTGGTGAAGTTCACCACGCCGCCGAAGGACAATTCCCTCCCCGGCGCACTCACCTGCAACAATTTCAACGGGGAATGGACCATCGTCTGCAACGGCCAGATCGACGCCTGCAAACAGGCCATCGCCGAGCAGGGCGGCACCATCCTCGAAGAAAACGAAGCGGGCCTGGAAGAAATCTTCATCGCCCACGCCGGCGCACCGGTCAGCCTGGGCGGGGAGTAGGGGCGGTGCATCACGGAATGCAGACATACCGCTCACCGAGGCAACCCTTGCCGGCGACCAGAACTCTTCCCCACAGGCACACGAATCGGAGTACCGAATCGTGTGGCACGTCCGTGAATTCGAATTCTCCTGTAACCCTGTGGATGGGACACTGGTACTCCAAGCCCTCACACCGAAGACTCAACCCAACGGTCGTGCCACGCGATCGCGAGGAACGAGCGTTCGTGTGCCTGGACGACAGACCGCCCAGCGTCATCAACAGCGGCTCGGGCGAGCGTTTTGTCGCAATGGGTTGTCACACAGCGCAATTGATGAGGCCTTACTCATGACCATACCCGCCACCGAGCAAAAGCGTCCACCCGCAACCATTCTCTACCGCGCCACACCTTTCACGGTATTCAAAACCCTGCTGTGGGCGGAGTTTGCGCCGCGCTTCTCGGTCCTGCGTGTAATCGTTACACTTCTCGTTCTATTGTGGCTCATGGAATTTCCTTTCTGGCTGACTAGTGACCGCATGCCGGAGGGCGATCCTTCGTCAGCGCTCGAAGTGGACTTGTTTTCAAGGCTGCTGGCCCTCTCGGGCGTCCTATACTGCGCGCTCCATGAGGGCCTGCGGGGTATGGCGGCGCGTCCTGCGTGGCAGGCTTTGGTGCTACCGGTCCGGGTCCACTGGTTGGTCTTTCCGGGCATTGCATTTCAGTTCGGCATAGCGCTGCTGCTGGCTTCGCTCTGGGGATTGCATCGCTATTTTGGGGGCATCGAAGCCCCTTTCAGTCAACCTTTCCAATGGACAACGGTGCTGGCGACCCAGATTCAGGCGGTCGCGCTCTGGTGCGCAGCAGCCGGTGCGGCGCGGGGCCTTCCGGTTTTTGGCTTAGGGCTGGCTGTGGCGTACTGTGCCGGGACACTGGCTACACACATCGGGCCATTCTCCCCCGCGACGAACCAGGCTGCCGTCCTCGTAATTAGCGGTTGGATTAGTACACTCCTTGCGGCGCGCGCAATCCGCGGGGGCACCATTCCTGAGATGGATCCGTTGCGCCTGCCTGGTGTGCGTCGTATTCACGACTGGCACCTGGCCCGTGCGGCGCGAAAGACCCGCTTTACCTCACCATTCTGGGCCCAGGTCTGGTTCGAGTGGCGGAGAACCGCCTGGTGGTTTGCCGCTGTTGTCGTTGCGGTGGCGACCGTGAAGCTGCTGGTCGATATCCCCTATATTCTCACGTGGGGAGAGTCTCTTTTCGAACAAGTGCAAAGCGAAAATGGCGATACGACCCCGGCGATCTCGGGCAGCATCATCCTTGTGGCGATTCTCCTGTTCTGGTTCACCCATATCGCTCTTTCCGGACCATACCGGCGCTTCGTGTTCAGCCGCCCGACCTCCGTTGGTCGGGTAAGCTGGGCCAAACTGCTCACGGTATGCCTTGCGGCGGCGGTCTTCTTGACCGTCAGCGCGATGTCACGCGAAATCTATAGTGTCATGCTCCCATCCACCGAAGCAGAACTCCCGTCGGCGGAGGGCTCGGGCCTCTGGAGCGTTTCGATTGCAGCCATGTCTACGGCGGTCTTCTTCTTCCTGCTCCTCGTGTATGGTCCTTTTGTCATTGCTGGTTTCACCTACCTTTATATCATAGTCCATCTGGCGTTCGGAGACTTTGGGGGGACAACTGACTCCAATATTGAAATCATAGGCACAGTGATCGTCGCTGCATCGGCGTTAGCTTCGGGAGCAGTCCCTTTCATACTCACTGGGATACTCCTGAAACGGCGGCTGGACTTTCGCTGTTATCCCGTACCCTGGGAACTCCTCGTCGCCCTGATGATATTCCCGGGCCTGCTCGCTTTCGCTTGGTACGAGCAATTCTCCGGAGCGAGCGGCCCCGGAAAGTTCTTATTTGTATATGTCGGGCCAACCATCCTCGCGATCGGCATGACCCAATATGGACGCAGGGCCGGCCTCTTCGGCGTTGGCCCACAACTTGGCCTATTGGCGGTCTTCGTGTTGTCGTTCACTGTCGGCATGCACTCCGCGGAGGATTACTCCCTTGAATCACTTGAGCGCATAGAGATGGTCACCGGATACTTCATTGCCGTCGCAATCAGTCCTTTTGTGATCTATCCCATTGCTATCGGAAGCCAGCGACTTGAACCCGAATTGGGCTCTCATAGCGCACTGCCCAATTGGGTCGTCTTTGTACTCGCGCCCTTGGTCTGGCTGGCCCTTCAACTGCTGGGAGAGGATTTGTCAAAGAGGGAGGGACGGCAATGAGCCCGTGGCAACATCAACGAAAAGGTGTTATTCAACGCATCCTTGGAATAGCTTGGACCCCACGCCGGCGCGCCGGTAAGCTTGGGCGGGGAGTAGGGGCCATGGGACACGGAATGCAGACATCCCGCTCGGTCAGTCAGCCCTTGCAGGCGACCGGCCCCCCTCCCAACGGGCACACGAATCGGAGTACCGAATCGTGTGGCACGTCCGTGAACTTGACGGCTGCCGCAGGGATGGAGGCTGAACGTTATCCCTCCTCGCCCTTCAATCACCGCCTCAATCGAAGGGTCGTGTCGCGAGACTGCAATCCACTGATCCCCGAGCCGCAATTCCGCCATTACTCCGTCAGGAGGACTTCGCCATGAAACGTCCGAATGGATTTACCCTGGTCGAGCTTTTGGTGGTCGTGGGCATCATCGCCGTGCTGGCGGCCCTGATTTTGCCCGCGTTGAGTCGGGCGCGGGAGAGCGCGCGCCGGGCTACGTGCGTGAACAATCTGCGCCAGCTTGGGTTGAGCTTTCAGATGTTTGCCGCTGAGTCGAGCGGGCTGCTGCCGCCTCGGGGCGTGCCCTATTTCAAGCCCTACATCCCGCTGCGGGGCTGTTGGAGCAGTTTTGACGGGAGCTATCTTTATCCCGAGTATCTGAATGACCTCCTGCTGACGAAGTGCCCTTCGGACACGGGCGATAGCGCCGCCGACGCTTATGTGTCGAATGAATCCTTCCAGCAGCCGGTCCACTCCACGTGGCCCGCGTCGGGGCTGGACATCCCTTGCATCTATGAGGCCACCTACACCCACACGCCTGATTTTGGTTATGTTTATTGGGGTTACCTGATCGACCCGGCGTGGGTGGCCGATCCGGTGGACTCTTACCACCTCGGCGAGGTCCTCGACAGTCTGGACGGCACGCCACCGACGCTGAACGTGGAGTCGCGCATGGGCGATCTCCGGGCGACGCTGCCGACCTCCGGACAGACGATCACGCTGATCCGCACGCGGGAAGGGGCGGAGCGCTTTCTCATCACCGATATCAACGACCCGGCGGCGGCCACGACGGCGGCGTCCACGCTTCCCATCCTATGGGACACCTGGCGCACAGACCAGGGCCGACCCATGCCGGGCAACTTGAACCACATCCCCGGGGCCAATGTGCTCTTTCTCGACGGTCACGTGGAATTTGCCCAGTACCCCCAGCCCGCCAGCAGCAAGTTCTGGATGGTGTCGGAAAGCGCCGCAAACGACGGGATGGAGAACTGGCCATGAGATGAAAATTTGAAAGATGCCCGATGGACCAAAGGGACCAAAGGGACCAACAGACCTGCAACATCCCATACGACCCACAAGACCCATACGTCCCATTTCTCCTGACCTGAAACAGCAGTCGCAACCAAGGAGTCCCCCCATGCACACTTATCAGGGCCTATTCTGGGAACACTGGAATCAGAGCCGCCTCTGGATTATCGGTGCGGCATCGTTTCTGTTGCTGATGACGTTGAGCGTGTGGCTGAACCACGACTGGATCATGCGGGAGTTCCGCAATGACCCCTTCGAGCTGGACAAGTTCGCGTGGGTCGTGGGTTTCACGGCGGTGGGGTTGATGTTTGTAAATTACCGCGTGCGCGAGGTGAATCTTTATTTTCCCCGCCGCCAGTTTACGCTGCCCTGTCGCACGATGCCCATCGTGCTGAGCCACCTGATCTTCAAGACGCTGGCGGCGGCGGCGCTGGGCCTGCTGATCGGCCTGTACCACCGGGTGTTGCTGGAGGAACACTTCTCGTTCCTCCCGGTCTACCTGTTTGCGGCGCTGGTCGCTGTGGCGCAGGCCCTGGGTATCCTGGCCGCCTTCGCGGGCCCCTGGATGGCGTTGGGCGCGGGGGCCTTCGCGGGGCTTTCCGCCTTCGCATTCTATTTCGCGGTTGAAAATACCGGGCCGATGACTGACCCGGAAGCGGTGCGATGGACCTCAGGCGGCATGTTCGCGCTGGGTTGGGCGGCCTCGCTAACGCTCGCTCCGCTGGCGCGGCGCGGAGCGGGCTTTTCCCGCGGGCAGGGGCGCGACAGGGCCACGGCGAAGGCGCGCGCCGATTCGTGGATGCCCGTATCGATCGTGTGGGAGTTTCGCAGCCCATCCTGGGCCCACGCCTGGCACGAATGGCGCCGCGTGGTCTGCTGGGTGCCCCGTGTCGCGGCGCCGGCGTCCATCTTGAGTGTCGTAATGCTCTTAAGCGGCGAAGGCGAGTTCTCGTTGATGGTACTTGTCTCCCTTGTGGCGGTTCCGGCGGTTATGTGCAGCTACTTCCTTTTCCGCCTGACGCCGGCCGAATCCCGCTTCCTTCTCGCACGGCCTAGCGCGTTCCAGGCCCTGGTGGATGGCAAGTTGTTGGCAGCGCTGTCCGGAGCCGCCGCAACCGTCGCGCTGGCCGTGGTGGTATTGGAAGTCGCGGCGATCGGCCTCCGGGGCCACGGCGGCAGCGTCGCAATCAACTGGCACACGGATTTCTGGGTTCTGTACCCCATAGCGGCGGTAGCCCTTTGGATAGCCCTGACCTGTGCGCCCGTGTTCGTCGCCGGGATGGGCCTCTGGTTTGGTTTCGGAATTCTAGTCATCGCGCCAATCGCGGGGCTTGCCTCCCTCTCTCTTCCGCTGGCCTGGGCCTATGGCCTGCTGGCCGCCGCAGTCGGGGTCGTCGGCCTCCGCCGTCTGCAACGTCATGGCGTGCCCGTTCCCTGGGAGTTTGGACTGGTCATCCTGGTCTTTCTGCCCAGCTCGCTCGCCTGGTGGATCAACGGCGATGAACTGCGGTTCGTGGGCGAGTACATTTCTTTCCAGCTTCAGATTGCCTTTCTCGTGCCGCTCCTGCTCCTCTGGGCGGGCCTGATCTTTGCGTGGCGCATTGGCGTGGTGACTGGGCGACGTGTAGCGGGTGTAGCGCTGACCCATTTCCTGACCTGTGTGCTCGTGGCCGCTGGCCTTAGTGTGGAGGGCGGCACACCGGAAGTATTCTGGTGGATCGCGGCCTGCTTCGCGCCTTTGGTCTGGGTGCCGCTGGCGCTTCGGATGCAGCAATATCGTTAGGTCTGTGGCCCGGAATGACGGGGTGAGGGCTCTATTATTTTGCGGGAATACGGGCAGTTCGACCGATCCCGGTGCTAATGCGTCGATTTTCCTGCCTCCAAACTACGAAAAACAATTATTACGCCCGCCAAATGAAACTTTTCTGTTGAAAAATGTATAGATCGTGTATACTTCTCTTGGTGCGGCTTGGGTGATTCGACCTGGGTCGCAGTTCGGTCGGGGTCTTCAAAGTTTAATTGAATAAGAGAAGCCGAAACGCGTCTATGAAGCTGCAGGCGTTGTGTGCCGGTGCTCGAAGTCCTCGCCGCTGGGGGAGAGGAATCGGGTACCCGCCCAAAACAGAACGGCGCGGCTGATAATCCTGTTCGCGGCAGGAGCGAGGAAAGAAACATGTGGAAACAAGCAAGAGAGTCGGGCTTAAGCCTGGCGGAGTTACTGGTGGTCCTGGCCATCACGGTGGTCCTGGCGGCCATTTTGTTGCCGGCCATAAACACGCCCAATCATGGGCGGGAAAAGACCGACGGCAGCTTGGCGCCCTACGTCATTGCGGCGGATGACCCGATGAACATTGAAGCCGGGATCCGGCGGGAACGCCCCATGCGGCGTGATCGCGATGTGCCGGCGGTGGACGACAGCGCCGAGCAGGAAGCCCCGGAGGTTCCCGCGGCGGCAGCGCAGGCCGCGCAAACGCTTGAACTTGAGGGCGCACAGAAGATTAAGACCACCGATATCGGCTATTAGTTGCCCCTAGGGGCTCCGGGCAAGTTGTGTTTGTATTGTTGTCGGTTCAACGGGCAGTGTTGGCGCCGCGCCTGCTGCCCGTTTTTATTTGCCGGAACGGTTTATCCGTTTCTCGGAGATTTAACGTGTTTAAGCATCAAGTGGCATGGACCTGCATTACGGCGGTGGCCCCACTAATCGCCGGATGCGCCACGGAGCCCATCCCAATCCCGCTGGCGCGCCCGTCGCAGCAACCGGTGGATACGTTGACCGGTGTAACGTGGTACCTCCTGTCGTACGGTCCGGTGGCGGCGCCCACCGCACTGATTCCGGGAACGGAGGCCGATCTCCTGCTGGATCCCAGCACCCTCCAGTTCTCCGGGCTTGCGGGCTGCAACCGCTTCAGCGGCAGCTATGCCCTTTCCGAAGAGAAGATTACCCTCGGCCGGATCGCGATGACGAAGCGCCTGTGCACCTCTCCAGAGGGACTCGCGGCTCAGGAGAATGCGGTGGCGCAGGCCCTCGCCGGCGCCCGCACCTATGGGTTTGAAAACGGCGACTTGATCCTGCGCTACGGCAAGGATGAGGCCTTGCGTTTCTCGAAGCGGGCGCCGGAAGATAAGGATGCCCCATCCCTCGCCCAGCTTCGCCTGCACCTGGGCCAGTACCCCCGGGATACCGGCCTATGGAACCATCCCCTTCTGGCGCAGCGCCTCCATGTATTGCTGGGGGACAAACTCCAGACTTTCAAAGAGAACATGCGGGTACAGGGGCCCTTGACCGAGGAAAACGGCCTGCTCTATATCACGGGGAACAAACCCCATCAGGGCGGCGTGGACATGGCGGTCTTTCTGGCGGATCCCGCGAACGACAAGCTCCAAGTGTGGCTGTCCACCAACGGCGCGCAGGAGACCTTGTCTGAAGCCGATCCCCCCCTCGCCGATCCGCCTTCCGTGGCCACGTTTAAGGCCAATGCGGCTCCCAAGCCGTGAGCGAATCCCCCTCGGCGGCTCCCCTCCGGGTGCTCTATGATGACAACTGTGGTCTCTGCCGCCGCCTCGCCGAATATGGCCGCACGCGGTCCGAGGGCAGGCTGGAATTCATCCCGTGGACGGACTACGCGGCGACGGAGGAGGCCGCCCTGTTCTTCTCCGAGGAAGAGCGCCATGGGCCCCCGGCGCGGCTGCGCACCTTTCACGAGGGGGAGCTTCGTGAGGATCAGGAAGCCTGGGCGGCCATTCTGGCTACCTATCCACCCTTCGAGAAGTTTGGCTGGATCGTGGAGCGCCTCGGACTGATGGGGGCCGTGGCCCAGGCGACCTACCATGGCGCCCAGTGGCTGCGGAACCGTTGCGGGGGTTGCCCCTGAAGGGTAGGGGGCCGCACATCGGGCCAATTGCTCACGTCCGGGGCACGTCGCTACACCCTTTACGGGCTATTGCATTTTTAGCTCTTTCCGCTTGCGCCCCCGTCGCACCTTGGTGCATACTGTAATCCGTACTCAAAGCAGGGATTGCGGAGTGAAGAGATGCAGTTGAGAACATCACGGTTTGGGGATATTGACGTGCCGGACGGATCCGTCATCACGTTTACCCAGCCCATCATCGGATTTCAGGAGTACCGCCGCTTCGTGCTGTTGCCGGGACCGGCCGAAAGCGCCGTAACGTGGCTTCAGTCCACGGAATCCGGAGAGCTCGCCTTTCTCCTGATGAATCCCAGAGATGTCGTGCCCGATTACAAGGTCCAACTGGGGCAGCACGAGCTCTCCGAGTTGGCGGTGGCCGCCGTGGCCGATCTCGAAATCTACACCATCCTCGTCGTCTCCGAAGATGTGTCCAAAGTCCGCACCAACCTGAAGGCGCCCATTCTGGTCAACCCCCGGCAGCGTCTGGGCAAGCAGACCGTCCTGGAAAAAAGCGACTATCCCATACAGTTCTTCCTGGCCAAAGCGCGGGAAGCGGCGGCCCGGCCGGAGGAGGTTCGCCATGCTCGTGCTGACGCGTAAGGAAAACGAGAGCATTATGATTGGGAACGAGATTGAGGTGAAAGTCCTCGATCTCAAGGACAATCAGGTCAAGATCGGCATCGTGGCCCCGCGCAGCGTAACCGTGCACCGGCGCGAAGTCTACCTTGCCATTCAGGCGGAAAACGCCCAGGCGGCGACGGCCGCCCCGCTGGACGGTATTTCCAACCTCATCCCCCGCTAGGAAGGGTTCGACACATGGACGTGATCGTAGACGGAGCCAGCAACTACAACCTGCAGGGCACGCCGGAGGATGTATTCGGCGCGGTGGGCGCCGTCGCCGATTTCCTGCGCGGCCAGGGGCGCTCGGTCCTTTCCGTCCGAGTGGACGGGGCGGAGATATCCCCCGACAACATGGCCGAGCGGCTGAAGGGCAAGGCCCTGGCGGACGTGGGCCGGCTGGAGATCGGATCGGAGTTGACCTCTTCCCTGGTGGAAGCGTGCCTCTCGGGACTTCAGGAGTTTCTGCCGGAACTTCCCCAGGTATGCCGTAATCTCGCGGAAGTCTTTCAGGGGGAAAAGCCCGAGGAAGGTTTTGACCCCTTCGTGGAACTGGCGGAGATCTGGGGCCACATCAAGTCGCGCGAATCCCTTGTGGCCAATGCGCTGGAGCTGGAATTGGGCGGGCTTGAAGTGGACGGCAAAACGGTGCAGTCCATCCACGCCGAATTGAACCAGTTCCTCGAAGAAGCCGAGCAGGCCCTGAAAGACGGCGATATTATTCTGCTGGCCGACCTCCTGGAGTATGAGCTGGCGCCCCGCGCCGAGCTGGAAGTTTCCATCGTCTCCCTGTTGCAGGCACATATCCCCGCCAGCGCCGAGTAGCAATGGCCACGCCGCGCATCCTGACCTTTAACTTTCACGAGCCCTACCTGTGCCTCATGGCGGAGACGGGCCTGCCCATCGACTTGGGCGTCTATGAACACGGCCCCCTGGCACGCGCCTGGCACGCCCAGTTTCGACCGGCCCCCACCAATCTCACCTTTATCCGGGAGGCGGCCTGGCGCGAGCGGCTGGAATCGGGCTACTACGATGTGGTCATTGCCCAGAACGAAAGCAATGCCATGGAGGTGGCCCGGGCCGAAGCCGCCCGTCTCCTGATCTGCCACAACCGCCGCACCTTCCTGAAGACCACGATCACGGGCGGCGAAGAGGCCCAGGCGGCCTATGCGGAGGTGGTAGACACGCTGGCGGAGCGCTTCGAGTTTGTTTTCATCTCCGAATCCAAGAAGGCGGACTACGGCCTGCCGGGCCGCGTGATCCCGCCCGGCTTCGATGTGGAGGCCTGGGGCGGTTATACGGGCGAGACCCCCTGCGCGATCCGCGTGGGCAACACCATGCGCCAGCGCGATCTCATGTTCGATGTGGATTTCCAGGAGGCCTGCTGTGCCGGTCTCCCGAACCGCGTCGTGGGCATGAACCCCCTGATCCCCGGCAGCGAACCGAGCAGCTCGTTTGAGGACCTCCTCCGAATTTACCGGACCAATCGTTGCCTCCTCCATGTATCACGCGAGGCCTACGAGGACGGCTACAACCTCGCCATGCTGGAAGCCATGGCCTGCGGGATGCCCGTAGTATCTCTGGCCAACCCGACCTCCCCCCTCACCAACGGCGTGGACGGCTTCACCGCCTACGACAGCGCGGAACTTCATGGGCGTATCGAAGCCCTGCTGGCAGACCGGGATCTGGCGCGGAAAATCGGCGCGAAAGGGCGCGAGTGCATCGCGCGGACCTTTCCGCTGGAAGCCTTCCGCGAGCGCTGGCGCGAGGCGATTTTTGAGGCCGCCGATCGCCATGCGTCCACGCGGCGCGCGGGCCGGAGCGCCACGACGCGGCAGGGCCTTTCGACACTGGTTACCTTCGCCTCCACCCCCCACACCACGGGACGCTATGTGCGCGATGCGCTCCGAAAATCGAATACGGTGGTGACGGCGGGCGCTCAAGTACCGGACAGCGTGGTACTCGGCTGGGGCTTTGACCCGCCCGTACCCGATTATGCGCGACACGATGTGGTGACGTCCCCCGAACCTGCGCTGCCCGAACTGATGCGGGCCCTGCCGGCTGGATTCTCGCCGGAGCTTCTGGTGTGGGTGGATTCCGGCCAGCCGATGCTGCCGTCGGCGTATCGCGACCTCGACGCGGTGAAGGCGGCGTGGTTCATCGACACGCACATTTCGACCGCGCACCGAATTGAAATCGCGCGGCACTTCGACCTGGTATACCTCGCGCAGAAAGCCCAGATCGAGGAATTCCGCGCTGCGGGTATTCCCCGGGTGGCCTGGCTTCCCCTGGGCTGTTCGCCGTCGCTGCACGATGTGCCCCCGCGCCCGCGGAATCTGGACATTGCCTTTGTTGGCAGCCTGACCAGTGCGAGCGGCGAGAAGCGCCAGCACTTCATCGAAGCGGTGCGTGCCGCCTTTCCCAACCACTTCATCGGCCACGCCTGGCCCCATGAAATGGCGGAACACTACGCGAACGCGAAGATTGTGGTGAACATGTGCCTCAACGAGGACGTGAACATGCGGGTCTTCGAAGCCCTGGCCTCCGGCGCGCTCCTGATCACGGACCCCGCCATCGGGTTGGAAGATTTGTTCACGGATGGCAGGGAACTTGTCATTTACAGGACCGTGGACGAGGCCCTGGCGCTGATACGAAAGTATCTCGCCGATGACGCGGCGCGGGAGCGGATCGCCGCGACGGGACAGGCCACGGCGTTGAAGTACCACAGCTATGAGGTCCGCGCCGAGAAAATCCTGGCAGAAGCCCGCCAGATCGCGGCGTCTCGCCCGAAACCGCTGCTGCACCACGACCCGAAAACCGCCGAAGCCTACTACGAACATCCCCGCCGGGAACTGCTGCCCGCCATTCCGTTGTCGGCGAAACGCGTGCTGGATGTGGGCTGCGGCGCGGGCGCCCTGGGCCGCGTGCTCAAGGAAGAGCGCAACGTGGAGGAGGTCTGCGGGATCGAGTTCATCGAAGAAGCCTACCAGCGCGCGCGGACGGTGCTGGATCGCGTGCTCCACGGCAATATCGAGGAAATGGCGCTGCCCTGGGAAGATGACTATTTCGACTGCATCGTCTGCGCCGACGTACTGGAGCATCTGGTCGATCCATCGGCGGTGATGGCGAAGCTGAGCCGCGTCCTGGCGCCCCGGGGCGTCATCGTGATTTCCGTGCCCAACATTCGCTTTCACGAAGTCATCCATATGCTTTCCCACGGGGCCTGGACCTATTACGAGCAGGGCATCATGGACGCCACGCACTTGCGCTTCTTCACGCGGAGCGGCCTGCGCACGATGGTCGAGAACGGCGGTATGGAGGCGGTGGAGATTATCCCGCTGAACCAGCGCCCACCCTCCTTTCTTCCGAAAAACGAAGACGGCTCCATCACGCTGGGGCTGGTTACGATGGAGGCGGTGGATGACGAGGCTTATGGCGAGTTCCTGACCTATCAGTGGCTGGGTATCGCCTGCAAGCCGGGGATTGATCGGCTGGAGTTTGCGCGCAAGGCTCTCGAGTCGGGCGAGTACGAAGCGGCGGTGGCCCACGCGCTGGATGCCGTGGGTGTGTCCGACGTGGACCGCTACGGGATCGTGGCCAAGGGCATGGCGCGGCTGGGTCACTTGCAAAAAGCCGCCGAAACCTATCGCAAGCTCCTGGAGACGAACCTTTCCCCCACCCTGGAAGGCGAATACGGGATTCTCCTGCTGGCCATGAACAAAGCCGCCGAGGCGCGGCCCCTGCTGGAGCACGCCCTGTCGCATCAGCCCGATTTTGATCGGGCCGATGGGGCCCTGGGCCTTATCGAGTACCAGGCCGGCAATCACGAGGCCGCATTCCCGCGGCTTCAACGGGCGCTCGACGCGAATTTCGCCAACCGCGCCCTGTTGGAATCGTTTGTAGACGTGGCCAAGCGGGTGAATCGCCTGGAAGATGCGCTGCCCACGATGACGGCCTACCTGGAGTTTTATCCCGGCAATCTGGACCTCAAAGTGACCCATGCCCGGGTCCTGTGCGAGCTGAACGATTTCGACGGTGCCCGTGAACTGGTGGAGCTGGTGTTGCTCTTTGACCCGGAACACGCGGGCGCGAAACTGCTGGCGGAGGCAATGGCAATGCGGGAAGAAGGCGAACCAGACGAATAGACACCGGCAAGAAAAGCAAATTGCGAGAAAATTGAACCACGAAGAACACGAAGCGCACGAAGTGATTATAAAGAAAGGGCGCGGCGAGCTTTTCCTGAACGCCTCACACTTTTCGCCATTGCCCAATAGATCTGAAGTATTCGCGCACCGCTGAGCAAAGGCGCACCCCAATGCAAAATGATTTTTGAACTACCCAAGTGCCCGCATACCGAGAACGATTTCCCTTCGTGAACTTCGTGTCCTTCGTGGTGAAACTCTTTTCTTCAACGTTGTAGACCCCATGACTGAACCCTATCTCAGATCGCCCGAAGCATGGCGCGCGGCCCTCGCCGACCACGCGGTTTCCCCCGATCGCGTGGTGGAGGCCGGGCGCACTGGTTCGCCCACCCTGCGCGCGGGCGGCATCCAGATGCACAGCCGCTACAATCCCGAAGAGGAGGCGCGGCGCCTGGTGGAGTCGGCGGATATCCCGGCGGGCAGCCCGGTGCTTGTACTCGGCTGCGGCCTGGGCTACCACGTGCTGGAACTCGTGGCCCGGGGCCACGAGGTAATCGTCATCGAGCCCGAGCGGGACATTGTGAAACTCGCCGTGGATGGCCCCCTGGCGCAGGCATCCTGCCTCATCGGCGCGGGGTCCCCACACGAGGCGGATTTTCCATCGGCGCTGGCGGACTTCATGGCGGGCAAGCCCCACGTGATGGTACATCCGCCCACGGCCCAACTGCACCGCGAAGAAGTCGACGCGGCGCTGGGGAGTCTTTACGTCGGGGCACTCGCGGACAAGCATCTGAATATTGCCGTGGTCGGCCCCATGTATGGCGGGTCTCTCCCCATCGCGGGCTACCTGACCCGGGCCTTCGAAGGGCTGGGCCATCACGTGCGCCTGATCGATCACGAGTCCGCCTGGCCGTTGTATGAGAAACTTCAGGCCACGGTGACCGGCGCCACACCCCAGGGCCAGCTTACAGGGATGTACACCAATTTCCTTTCGGAATGGACCTATGCCCAGGTGGCCGAGTTCAATCCTGAAATCTGTATCGTGCTTGCCCAGGCGCCCGTGGCCCCGAACTTCGCCGAGCGGCTCCGAAAGAACGGAATCGTAACCGCCTACTGGTATGTGGAGAACTGGCGTCACCTGCCCTACTGGCGGGACATCGCCCGCCACTATGATTTCTTCTTCCACATTCAGCCGGGCGAATTTGAGGCAAAGCTCGACGAGGCCGGCTGCCGCCATCACGCCTATGTGCAGACGGCCTGCGATCCGGCGTTGCACCGGGGGGTGACGCTGAGCGATGAGGACCGTAAACATTACGGCTGCGACCTGAGTTTTGCGGGTGCGGGCTATTACAACCGCGTGGAGCTGTTCAAAGGCCTGAGCGATTATAACTTCAAGATCTGGGGCGTGAACTGGACGGATCGCTATGTGGCCCAGCGCCTGGTGGACGGAGAAAGCCGCTTCGATTCAGAGACCTTCATGAAGATCGTGGCGGCGAGCGCCATCAATCTCAACCTCCACTCGAGCAGCAGCAAACCGGGCGTGGATCCCGATTGCGATGCCATCAATCCGCGGGTCTTTGAGATTGCGGCCGCCGGGGGATTCCAGCTCTGCGACCCCTGCATCGGCCTGGAAACGCTCTTTGACTTCGAGACGGAGTTGCCGGTCTACCGCGACCTGAAAGAGTTGCGGGAGCGCATCAGTTATTTCCTCGCCCATCCCGACCAGCGAAAAGCCTGTGCTGAGGCGGCGCAACGCCGGGTTCTTGCCGAACATACCTACGAGCATCGCGCGGCGGCCATGCTGCGCCACATCTACCGGGCCCACGGCGCCGCCATGCTGGAGCGGGGCATCCGGGCGCGCCACACTATCGGCGAGATCAAGACACGGCTGGACAAGTCCGACGCGCTGCGCCGCTGGCTGGAGCACTTCCCGGAAGAGACACCGTTCACCTATGACGCTCTCACGCAGCTCTCGCTGCAAAAAGGCCAGGGCCACCTCTATCCCGAGCAGGTCATCGCCTACATGCGGCAGGTGAAGCAGGACGCGGATGCGGTCCTGAAGCTGGTGCGCTGATGCGGATCCTTATTGTACAGACCACACGACTGGGCGATGTGCTTCAAACGACGCCCCTGATACACATGGTGCGCCGGAAGCATCCCGACGCCCACATCACGCTGCTGGTGCGTCAGATGGGCCGGGCGATTGCGGATCGCAATCACGACATCAACGACGTGATGATCTACGATGAGGACGAGCTGTACCGGAGGCTCGTAGCGGATGATTCGAACAAGTTGCTGGAGGCCTACCAGCTTACCGACAAGCGCATTCAGGCCATCAAGGCGTGCAACTTTGACATCGCCTACAATGTGACCCACAGCGTCAGTTCCGCCATGCTGATCAAGATCGCCGAGATTCCCGAAGTCTACGGCGCGCACCTGGGCGACGACTGGCAGTTTATCCTCCGGGGCCGGTGGACGACCTATTTCTTCACCAGCGTATTCAGCCGCGAATACAACGATCTGAATCTCTGCGATATCACGCGCAACATCGTGGAAGATGCGCCTCCCTCGCGAGAACTTCACTTTAATCTCCACGACGAGGACCACCAATTTGCCGAGGCGCTGCTCGCAGAGCACGGCGTGAAGGGCGACGACTACGTGGCCTGTTTCCAGCTTGGCGCCAGCGAAGAGGGCAAGCGCTGGGCCATCGAGAATTTCGCTTCTCTAGGGCGTCTGCTTGTCGAGCGGCACCAGGCGAAGGTATTTCTTCTCGGCGTGCAGTCCGAGCAGCCCCTGGGCGATCGCTTTGAGTCCTTCGCCCCCGGCCTGGCCACCCACCTCTTCGGGAAGACCTCCGTGGCGCAGGTGGCCGCCCTGCTCAAGCGCGCCACGATTCTGGTTACCAACGACACGGGCACAATGCACATCGCCGCGTCGGTGGGCTGCCCGATTACCCTGGTCTCCGTCGGCAACGTCCATTACCGTGAAACCGGCCCCTATGGCGAGGGCCATTGCGCCATCGAGGCGCGCCGCACCAATCTCGGCCGCTCGGACTATGTGCCCTCAGGCAAAGAGGAGCGCGAGTTGATCAAGGCGAATCAGGTCCTCGCCGCCATCGACTACGCGCGCCATCACGGGCAGGATCGCCCTCTGCCCCCGATTGCGGACGAGGGAGCGCTGGACAATGTCGACCTTTACATTACGCGCTTCGCACCCGACGGATTTCTAGAGTATTACCCGGTTATTCAGCGCGCCATGGACGAGCGGGATTTCATGCGGATTGCCTACCGCGCCATGTGGGTTGCCCATCTTTCCCGCACGGGCACGCCCGAGGGCGAATTGGAAAGTCTCGACCAGATGCTCCGCCACTACGGCGGTCCGGATCCGGAGATCGTGTCGACCTGGGCGGAAGAGACCGCGAAGCATTTCGAGGGACTCGCGGCCATCTCGGTCCGGGGCGAGTCTGTCACTTCGCGATTGCTGGAGGCGCTCAAGCGGGACCGCTTCGATGAGGCCCGGACGCTGGTGGCCCAGTTGATGGCGCTGGACGAAGAGGCGCGGGTCTTCAGCGAGGTGAATCCGCCGTGTCGTCCCCTAATCCTGATGGCCCGATTCGAACGCGACAACCTCGACGGCGCTGACCCCAAACTGCTGGCGAAGACCACCCTGGAGATCTATCGTGCCTGCCGGGATCGGGCCACCCTCATGGTGGAGAAACTGCGGCTGACGGCCGCGCGGTGGGCCGAAAGAACGTAGTCCTTTCTCCGCCGAGTGACGTCCGTAGACATGCCTCCCGCTCACCCCACCAGCTCCCCCAGCTTTTTCGGCGCGACGCATCGATACGAACACGTGAGCGCATCCTGGAGCAGGCCCGTCTTCACATTTTTCAACAACACCACGGTCCAGCCCTGTTGTCCCCACTTATTCGCCACCGGGTAGATGGCGCCGCCGCTCGCATCGGAGAAAACCGCCTGCTCCAGGGGAGGCAACTTCAACACTACTTCCGCCTTTTCCGGCGACATGGTGGCGAAGATTTTCTTCCGCACGCGGAAGGAGGTCTTCTCAAAGTGGGGTTCCTCTGAGGCTTCCGGAAAGGCCAGGGCGCGCTTGCGGAATTGTTCAAGCGTCATCGTGACCGCACTCCATCCGCGCCGCTGACTTTTTCGTCTTCCGCGTCCAGCATGGGCCGCAGGTACTGGCCCATGAATTCCTGGATGCCGCTGAGGTTGAGATGATCGAGATTGTAGTACCGCTCGGGGGACTTAATGACGTTCGACCAGTCGCTCAGCGTGATGTCTCCCCGATCGCGCAGCGTCTCCAGCCAGGCCATCATGGCGGCGTGACCGGTTTCCGGGCCGAGCATGGTGGGCGGCACGGCGACATTCAAATGAGCGCCGCGCGCCTTGCACAGTGCCACGATATTGAGAAATTCGGACTGATATCGTTTGAAGACGTCGTCACGCAATCCATCGGGATACAAAGTGCCCATGCGCTTCGTGATCCGCTCCGGTGTGACCAGTTCAGGCGGGTAACCCTTTACATGGTGGATGAGCAACTCGGGTTTCTGAAGGAGCCATCGGCCGCTGAACTTTGAGCGGATATAGGAGACAAGCTGCTGGTAGTTGTAGAGGTTTCGGAGCATCTTCGCCAGGAAGTGGAAACGGAAGGGCTCCATTTCCACGAAGCTGTGCTGCTCGTTGGAGCCGATGTTGAAAAACACGAAGGGGTCGAGCAGATAGACGACGCGGTCGGTCGTGTTGCCCTGATCGAAATAGGTCTCCAGATAGAAGCGCGCCGGGACGATGCCGCCCCCCTGGGCGATGGCCATGTTGAACACGGTGCGGCCCAGTTCCCGCTCCGTGGCCTCCTGATGTTCCTTGAAGCGGGCACAGACGTAGGCGTGTGAGGTGCCAAGCATGACCACGTCCCGGTGCTCGTTCCGGGGCATGACCAGCAGGATGGAGTCCGTCTCCCAGCGGGCAAGGTCGAGGGTGGACTCGTGAATTTTCAACACGACGACAGCGAGCACCGCGTTCAGTAGCGCAAAGAGCACACAGCGCCAGACGAGTCGTGGCAGGCCCTTAGTCATTATACCGGCCTCGCGCGCGCTCGGGCATCCTCGCCAACGTGCTCGTTGTTACCATCGTCATACATTTTCCAGTACCGCAACTCCACCGAAGGTCTTAACCACGAATCGACTAAGAGCAGCCGATGGCCGCAACCAAAAGTGTTGAACTGCAAATTTACGCAAATTCTCGCAAATTGAGTATAAAAAACGAAAGCGATTTGAACCGCGAATGAACGCGAATGGACGCGAATATTCAGTTACCCTTTACATTTGCAAATTGGTCTTCCTGCACGAATTGAACATATTCGTCTCCGTGAATTTCCGTGACCTTTCGTGGTCAATCCTCCTCTGTTTGTTACCTATGCGTGGATATCCGTGTAATCCGTGGTCGAAAATTCTTTCTTTCTTGACCACGGATTACACGGATGGGTTCGTATGGAAACAAGCACTCCAGGATGACAGGCCATTGAAAGATATGTTCCGCCTTTCTTATTCGTGTTGATTCGTGTCCATTCGTGGTTCAACGCTGCTGTACGCTCACACGCGACCGGCGTTCGCCTGGAGGTAGCGGTGCATCCCGGTTTCCGGCGCCTCTTGATTGTGCACGACCTCCAGCAGGGCTTCCAGTTGCTGGTCCAGACCGACTCCCGGTCCGGCGGGCAGCCAGTGAATACGGGGGTCGGCGTTGAACCAGGTGAGTTGTCGTTTCGCATAGCGCCGGTGATGCATCTGGCTTGCCGCGATGGCCGCGTCGAGGCTTTGCTTTCCTTCGAGGTGGGCTATGATCTCGCGGTAGCCCAGGGCCTTCAGTCGCTCCACGTGGGGCCGCTGCCCGCTGTCGAGCAGGGCCTGGACTTCGTCGACCCAGCCTTCCTCGATCATCTGGAGCACGCGCCGGTTGATCCGATCGTAAAGATCCTGACGGTCTTCATAGCGCAGGGCAAACTGAATCGCCGGGAGCGAGGCTGCGTGTTGTCGGTGTTCCCGGTGCAATTCACTGTAGGGACGGCCGGCGAGTTCATACACTTCCAGCGCGCGGACGATGCGCACCCGGTCGTTGACGCTGGTGAGGTTGGCGGCGTAGTCGGGATCGACGGCGCGGAGCCGCGCCAGGAGCACGTCGTTGCCGAGGGACTGGGCTTCCTCCTCCAGGCGCGCGCGCACCACGGGATCGCGGCCGGGGCCATCGAAGATTTCATCGAGCAAGGCGCTGACGTACATCCCCGAACCTCCAGCCGCCACGGCGGAGCGCCCCGTGGCGTGGATGCGGGCGATCTCGGTCCGGGCCATCTGCTGGTAGATCCCCGCGGCCATTTCTTCGCCTGGCTGGAGAAAAGACACGAAATGATGGGGTATCCGGGCGCGATCCGCGAGACTCGGGGCGGCCGTGCCGATTTCCATGCCGCGATAGAACTGCATGGCGTCGACGGAGATAATCTCCGTGGCCAGGTGCTCCGCCAGCGCGAAGGCCAGGGCGGACTTGCCCGAACCCGTGGGCCCAACGACGGCAATCAGGGGCGGCGGGCCGCCCGAGGTATGGCTCACTGGATTCTCCGGAAGCTTTTTTCCATCTGGTTCTGGGTAAGCTCCACGATAATGGGGCGGCCATGGGGGCAGGTGTAGGGCGGACGCAGGCGCTGGAATCCTTCCAGCAGTCCCCGGCGCTCCTGGGGTGTCAATGGATCGCCGGCGCGGACGGAGGCCTTGCAGGCCCGGGTCGCCATGCGCAGCGCATCCGCCATGACATTCTCGCTGTCGAAGAGATCCCCCTGGCCAATTTCGTCGAGCACGTGATAGACCAGATCGCGCACTTTGGCTTCTTCATAGAGGTGGCAGATGGCGGTCACCTGGAAGGTATTACCGCCGAAGGGCTCCAGCTCGATGCCAATCCGCCGGAAGATGCTCAGGTTGCTCTCCAGCAGGCGCACCTGGGCCGGAGCCACTTCGATGACAATGGGCACCAGCAACTGCTGGGATTCATAGTGGTGGTCCGCCAATTCGGCCATGAGGCTGTCGTAGTTCAGGCGCTCGTGGAGGGCATGCTGGTCGATGATGAGCAGACGCTCGTCGCCCGGCACCAGCAGATACGTATCGAAGAGCTGCATGGGCGCGTCGCCGATACTGTCCACGGGCCGGTAGACCGCCTCGGGCACAACATTCTCGGTGGCGGGCGACGCCATTTCGGGAAACTCGCCCTGCCGGGCGGCGCTCCGGGGTGTGGGCGGCGGTGGCGAGGCAAGCGTGAACTCGGCGCGGCGCGGGGCAACGGGCTGTTCCACGTCGTTCTTCTGGGCGAACGAAGGTTCAGCACGCATCTCCAGGGGCTGAGGCGTAGTAAAGGGCCGAGCGATGGGCTCTGGCCGCGCCGCCGACGCGGGCTCATAACGCCGGATCGGCGGGGCGGGAACCACGGGATCGGGGGCATGCAATTCGGGCACGGATTCCGGTTCGTCGACCGGCATGTGGGTCTCGGCTTCCACTTCGGCAAGGTGCAAAACTTCGAAGCGGGGCTGGGGCGGCTCCGGTATCGCAGAGGGCCGCTGGGCGGGCGCATGGGCCTCCGCCAGGCAATTCCGCACGATATCGCGCACGGCGTCCCGGGCGACCCGTTCATCGCGAAATCGGATCTCGCGCTTGGCCGGATGGATGTTTACGTCCACGAAGCGGGGATTCGTTTCCAGCATGAGCACGCCAACCGGGTGGCGGCCGATGGTGACCAGCCCTCGGTAACCGTCTTCGAAGCCGTACTGGAGCGACCGATTGATAACCGGGCGGTGGTTCATGAAGAAAAACTGGTGGGAGCGGGCCGAGCGGGTCAGTCCCGGCAGGCCAATGATGCCCTGCAGGCGATAACCCGCCTGCTCGCCCTGAACCTCGATCATGTCTTTGGACGTCGAAAGGCCCCAGATGATGGCCACACGCTCGCGGAGGGTGGCATGGGGCGGGATATCCAGCAGCATCTTGTCGTTGTGCAGGAACTGGAAACCGACGCCCGGACGAGCGAGCGCGTGTCGCTGGACGACGTCAATGCAGTGGCCCAGCTCGGTGGTAAGCCCCTTGAGGAACTTCGCCCGGACGGGCGTATTAAAATAGAGCCGGTTCACCGTCACCCGAGTGCCGGGCCGCGCCCCCGCCTGCTCTACCTCCCGCAGGATGCCACCGTCGATGCGGATCCGGGTACCGTTGTCGTCCTGTTCCCGCCGCGTTACCATTTCGAAGCGGGATACCGAGGCGATACTTGCCAGGGCCTCGCCCCGGAAACCCATGGTGCGGATGTCCTCCAGGTCTTCCGCCGAGCGGATCTTGCTCGTGGCATGGCGCTCGATGGAGAGGAGGGCGTTTTGCTCCGACATCCCGTGGCCGTTGTCGGTCACTTCGATAAGGCGACGCCCGGCCGCTACAACCCGCACGGTAATCCGGGTTGATCCGGCGTCCAGCGCGTTCTCCAGCAGTTCCTTCACCACCGATGCGGGACGCTCCACGACCTCACCCGCGGCGATCTTGTTCGCCACATCTTCGGCAAGCACGCGCACGGGCGCTATCTGGGTGGTGGTGGTCATCGGAGTCCTCTGGTCGAACGCTACGGCCTTGTGCCGGTTATACTAGCATGGCGACTGGGAAAAAATCGTCATTCCGATGGCGCCACCTTCCGCTTGGCGGCCACTTCGTTTTTGTGCCGGCCCCGTGCCTTCGCGCGCCTTTCCGGCAAGGTGTTCAGGCGGGCTACCGAGCAAGAGGGCGCTGCGGGGATGTCCGGGCAATTGCGACACCTCATTTGGGCCCACAGTGCGGTCATGGCGGGCCAGAACGCGCCGTTGCCCCCCAGGAAAAAGGGATGCTGCACCGGGGCGGCCCCCGAAAAGCTTGGGGTGATTGCCCGGCGAACGCAAGGCCGTTGACGGTATGGCGGTAGTGTGTCATAATCCGACGAGCAGATATTTTGTAGAACGCTACAATTTTATCTCTTTGGTCACGCCCTTTTGCTGGAGTTCTCATGTCCGACAAAGTGCCACAACCCGACGCGCTTTCCGAGCCTGTCCGAAACAGGATGGACACCCTCCACGCGCCGGCCGGGCGAGCGGACCCCGAAGCGTTAAGGGCACTGGCCAGCGCGGCACTGGCCGATCCCATAGTTCAGGTGGTCCTGGAAGCGGTGAACGGGTACCTTCTCATCCTGGATCAGCACCGGCAGATCATCGCCGCGAATGATACGCTGCTCCACGCCCTCGGCCTCCGCAGTCCGGAGGAGATGCTTGGGCTCCGGCCCGGCGAATTGCTCCATTGCGAAAACGCCCACCTTGGGCCCGGTGGATGCGGCACATCCCGCAAGTGCGGCAAGTGCGGCGCGGTACTTACGATTCTCTCATGCCAGAACAGCGGCGAACCTGCCGAAGGTGAATGTTCCCTGACCATGGAAAACGATGGTGAGCTGAAGGCCGCCGATTTTCACGTGCGCTGCACGCCAATTACCCTCGCGGGCGAGCCGGTTATGGCGTTTGTGCTCCAGGACATCAGCTCGGAAAAGCGGCGGGATGTGCTGGAAAAGGTGTTCATGCATGATCTGCGGAATGTGCTCCAGGGACTGATGGGTTTCAGCGAGCTGATGGATACGGGAGACGCCTCCTTCGCTTCGCACATGATCCTGGCGCTTTCCAACCAGTTGAACGAGGAAGTGGAAGGCCAGGAATGCCTCATGAAAGCGGAACGGGGCGAGCTGGATGTGAACTATGCCTCCGTGGACGCGGGTGCGATTCTGGAGCAGGTCCGCGAAGTATTCGAGCATCACCCCTCATCCCGGGGCAAGTTCCTTCGCGTGCTGTGCCTATCCAGCGAGACGCGGCTGGAGAGCGATGCCCGCCTTCTGCGCCGGGTACTGATCAACATGACGAAGAACGCGTTCGAGGCGGTGGCGAAGGGCGAGACGGTGAAGCTCCGCTTTGAACAGATGGACGGGACGTCGATCTTCTCCGTGTGGAATCCAGGTTATATCCCGGAGTCCGTGGCGGCGCAGATATTCCAGCGCTCCTTTACCACCAAAGGTGAGCAGGGACGGGGGATCGGCACCTACAGCATGCGGCTGCTGGGCAACCAGTACCTTGGTGGGCATGTCTACTTCACCACCTCCGAGGCGGAAGGGACGGAATTCTCTATCCGGATCCCCCGAACGCTGAACCCGTCCGCCAACGGGCGATAGCGCCTTTCCCCGCCCCGAGCACATGGCCTCTCCTTCCCGCTCAGCTCCATTGTTTGGGTTGCATTAGACTCGCCGGTAGGTTCGCGGCACGTTGTCGCGGGCAAAATCGTGTCAAATGGGCCGAAGATCCCGCGCCGGTGCCGTGTGTCCACCGTTTCGCGCAACGGGTTTCACGTGGTAGTGGCGGCAACCCTTACGGGCCTGATATTATCTATATGCAGGAAGTAACCGGGGGCATGAGGCGCTGAGAGACTGCCTCGGCTTGAGAGAATCTGAAACCCGATCTATGATTCGTGAGAATAATTGCCTTCACGTGCGGTTTGAAGCACAAGTCGCGGCGTCCCCCGGGGCGCCCGCGTTGACTTTCGCGGGGGATACGCTTTCGTACGGCGAATTGAACGCCCGCGCGAACCAGCTCGCCCGCCATCTGCGCCAATGCGGGGCGAAACCGGGCCAGCGGGTGGGCCTGTGCCTTGATCGCAACTTTGATCCGGTCATCGCGATTCTCGCCGTGCTCAAAACCGGCGCCGCTTATGTACCCATGGACCCGGTTTATCCCGCGGAACGGGTGCGCATGATCGTCGAAGATGCCCAGTGCCCCATCGTGGTGGCCCACGCCGAACATCGGGACCGTTTTTCGGATGGCGAGGCGGCGGTGGTGGTGCTGGATGGCGCGGAGCGCCCCTGGGAACGGGAATCGCCGGACGATCTCGACGTGGCGGTCTCCCCTTCCGATCTGGCTTATGTCATTTATACCTCCGGCTCCACGGGCAAGCCCAAGGGCGCGCTCGTAACCCACTGGAATGTGTACCGCCTGTTTGACGCGATGCAACCGGATTTCGGATTTCGCTCCGACGACGTCTGGACTTTTTTCCATTCCTATGCCTTCGATTTCTCGGTCTCGGAAATGTGGGGGGCCCTCTTCTTCGGCGGGCGTATTGTCATGGTCCCCTATCTGCTCAGCCGCAGCCCGGACGAATTCTATCAGTTGCTGGTGGACGAAGGGGTCACGGTGCTCAACCAGACGCCTTCCGCCTTCAAGCAGATCCAGCACCACGATGAGACCCTTCCGCTGGAACAGTCCCGCCGTCTGGCGCTACGTTATGTGCTGGTGGGCGGGGAATACATGTCCCTCTCCAGCCTGGCGCCCTGGTTCGAACGTCACGGGGATGAACAGCCTCGGATAGTCCATGTTTATGGGATTACGGAGACGACCGTCTTCGTGACGTATCGCTTCTTAACCAAAGCCGATGCCGCCCCCGGCACGCCCAGCTTCATCGGATTGGCGATCAAGGACCTGTACCTCCGTATCCTCGACGAAGATCGGCGACCTGTCGCAGTAGGCGAAGTGGGCGAGCTCTATATTGGCGGCCCGGGGGTATGTCTGGGCTATCTGAATCGTCCCGACCTGACGGCGGAGCGTTTCCTTCCCGACCCCTTTGATACTTCGGCCTACCCCCCAACGCTCTACAAGTCGGGCGATCTGGTCCGCCTGTTTGAAAACGATCTCGAATTCATTGGGCGCAACGACAATCAGGTGCAATTGCGGGGTTTCCGCGTGGAACTCGGCGAGATCGAGGCTGAACTCAGCGAGGCTCCCGGCATCCGCAGCGCGATTGTGCGCCTACGCGAGGACATCCCCGGCGATCCGCGCCTGGTGGCCTACTATCTGGCTCGGGAATCCGTCGCCTTGAGCACGCTCCGGGATCACCTCTTGCGGACCCTTCCGCCCTATATGGTCCCCTCGGCCTTCGTGCACCTCGACGCCTTCCCATTGAACAACAACGGCAAGATCGAGAACGATGCCCTGCCCGCGCCGGCCGACTTCATCCAGTCGGATGCGGAATATGTCGCCCCGGCGAATGACAATGAAGGGCGCCTCGCCACCCTGTGGCGTGAATTGCTCGGCGTGCCGCGGGTGGGCACGAGGGACAATTTCATCCACCTGGGCGGTCACTCCCTGCTCTTTACACAACTCCTGGTACGGATACGGAAGCAATTCGGCGTGGAAATTTCGCTGCGTGCGGCGATGGAATCGCCCACCATTGGAGCCCACGCCGCGTTGATCGCGGAGAAGCTCGGCGCGGGTACGACCGATGCCGCGCCCCCCATCGCCCCCGCCGACCGGGGCGCGCCCCTTCCCCTGTCCTTCGCGCAGGAACGCCTGTGGATCATCGAGCAACTCGACCCGGGAAATACCACCTACAATATACCGATCTTGTTTGAGATCCATGGACGCGTGGACGCGGCGCGTCTACACCAGGCCATCGGTTTGGTAGTGGACCGACACGAGATTCTGCGGACCGTCTTTCCGGCTGTGGGGCCGGTGCCCTGCCAGAAGATTCTATCGAAACTGGAACTCCCTTTCTCGACCGTGGATATTGGGGAGGCCGGCGACGACGGAGTATTTCTGGCCCAGGTCCGGGACCGGTTGAGCGCGGAATCCACCACGCACTTTTCCCTGGAGAACGGCCCGCTTCTGCGGTTTGTTTATTTCCCCCACCGGGAGGGTCACGGCTGTCTAGGCCTCGTCATACACCACGCGATCTTTGACGGATGGTCCATCAGCGTGCTCTTAAACGATCTGGCGGCCAGCTACGCGCTTGACGGCGAAGCCCCCCCGTCGGTACCGTCCATCCAGTATGCGGACTACAGCGCGTGGCAGCGGGAAAGCGTGGGAACAGCCGACTACACGCGCCAACTGGACTACTGGAAGGCGCACTTGGCGGGGCCCCTTCCGGTGCTGGAGTTTCCCACGGATTTCACGCGTCCACCGCGTCAAGCCTGGCACGGCAGGGTGGCCCGTCGCACACTGGGGGCGGCGCCGTCGGAGGCGCTGGCCCGGTTTTCTCGCCGTCACGGCAAGACGCTCTTCTCGGTACTCGCGGCCGCCTGGAATGTACTCCTTTACCGCTATTCGGGTCAGGAGGATATCGTGGTCGGCACGGCCATCGCCGGCCGAAACCAGCAGGAACTGGAAGCGCTGATTGGCTTCTTCGTAAACACCGTGGTCATCCGCACCCCAATCGACCCCGCCCAACGTTTTGTAGACTATCTTGACGTGGTCGAGACCGCGGTGGTCGCCGCCCAGGAAAACCAGGCGGTGCCCTTCGAGCAAATCGTGGCCGAAGTGCAACATGAACGGGATCCCGGCCGCTCCCCGATCTTTCAGGTCATGTTCGTTCTCCACAATACGCCGCGCTACGAGGTGGAATTTTCCGGTCTGCGCATGACCGGAGAAGAACTGAGCAATGAAGGGGCGAAGTTCGACTTGACCTTGTCTGTCCAGCCCAGAGATGGTGAGCTCGTCTTGAACCTCGAATACTGCACCGCGCTCTTCCGTGAATCCACCGCCAATCGAATCCTGGACAATTATGCAACGCTCCTTGGCGCGCTGCTTGACGCCCCCGAGACCGCGGTGGCCCGTCTTCAACTCTTGAGCCCCGACGAAACGGCCCAGGTCCTTGGGCTTGTGGGGCCACACGTGGACCTGGACCCCTCAGCCTCACTTGTCAGCGCTTTTGAATCGATCGTACACCGTCACCCCGAAGCGCTCGCGGTCACCGATGACACCACATCACTCTCCTACGGCGCGCTGGAAGTACGGGCCAACCAGCTCGCCCGGCTGCTCCTCGACCGGGGTGTCGCCCGCGACGAGCCGGTTCCATTTTTTCTCTCCCGGAGCATACACACAATTGTGGCCGTACTCGGGATCCTCAAGGCGGGCGCGGCCTACGTCCCGCTGGATCTTCAGGACCCCGCGGGAAGGCGCAATCGCATACTGGGCGCGCTCAATCCCCGGCTGATACTCTCAGAACGGTCCATGGGCGCCGGTCTGGCTTCGGCGGGCGTCGAAATCGTTTGCCTGGACGATGCGGAACTACTGGAGTCTCTTGATGTCGGCGCGCCCGGACTGACCCATGCGGGAAGCGACGCGGCCTATATCATCTTTACCTCCGGCTCCACGGGTGAGCCGAAAGGCGTGTGCTGCAACCACGGCGGCGTCCTGAATTTATTCGAAGATCTCCACGACCGCCAGCCTGTGGGACCCGGCGAAGCCTGCTCGATCTGGGCCGCCTTCAGTTTTGACGCGACGGTCTATGAGATCTGGACGGGACTTCTCGGCGGCGCGGCCCTCCACATCATTCCGGAGCGCGTTCGCCTTGACGGCGATCAATGCCTCGCCTGGATGAAAGAGCATGCGATCGCATCGGCGTACCTTCCGGGTTACATGCTGCCCGCGCTGCGGGACCGGCAAATGCGGGATCCCATTCCCCTGCGTCGCCTGATGGTGGGCGTGGAACCGCTGCCTGAATCGATGCTGGGTGCCATTGTCGATGCGACGCCCGGCCTCATGATGGTCAACGCCTATGGCCCCACCGAAGCCACCGTATACGTCACCCTGTACCCCGTGCTGCAGGGCGCGCCACGGCCGCAGGGCAACACGCCCATCGGCACGGCCATACGGAACACCCACCTTTATGTGCTGGACCCCGCCATGAACCCGGTGCCCATCGGCGTTCCCGGCGAGCTCTACGCCGGCGGAGCCGGCCTCGCACGGGGCTACTATCGCGACCCCGAGCTGACAGAGGCGCAATTCGTTTCCAGTCCCTTCGGCGATAGCCGCGCGGACAGGCTCTATCGCACCGGTGATCAGGTTTATCTCCGGGAGGACCTCCAGCTCGTTTTCGTGCGCAGGATGGGGCGATACATCAAGCTGCGCGGCCTCCGGATCGATCCGGGCGAGATCGAAAGCCTGCTTCGCACCCATCCCGCGGTTCGGGATGCCGTGGTGCTGGTCCCCGACGATTCACCGGAGGAACAACGCCTCGTGGCCTATCTCGCAATCGGAGTGGAGACCGCGCCCTCCGATTCGGAACTCGACTTTTTTCTCAAGGATCAGTTGCCGGCCCACATGCGCCCCGCCCAGTACATCCGCCTCGCCGCCTTCCCGCGCACGGTCCAGGGAAAATTGGACCGCCGGGCGCTTCCGGCGCCACCCGCGCCGCGCGTGGACGACGAATCGAACGACGAGCTCGACGATACGGAGACCGCCATCCTGGCCATCTGGCGGGCCTGCTTGCAAAGCGATTGCTCGGGCCGGCACGTAAACTTCTTCGCCGTGGGCGGCCATTCGCTCCTCGCCATTCAGGTTATCGGCCGTATCAATGAGTACTTCTCTTCCGAATTAACTCTGGCGGACTTTTTTGACAGCCCCACCGTCGCCGCGCTGGCGGTGCGTGTTGCCCAGGGGGCAAAAGCGCCTTCCCGGCGGGGGAACGAGCTCCTGGAGATCAAATCGGGCACGCGCACGCCCTTCTTTTGCCTCAAGGGAGCCGGTGATGTGGGCGGATCCTATGAAACCTTTGCCGGCGCCCTCGCGGATTCACAACCCTTTTACGGATTCCCCAATCTAGATTTTGACGACGAAGGGCCCGCCAGGATCGAGTATCTGGCATCGCGCTGTATCCAGGAAATGAAAAGGGTGCGCCCCGAGGGACCCTACTACATCGGCGGTTATTCCTTCGGGGGTATCGTGGCCTACGAGATGGCCCGCCAGCTTCTGGAAAGCGGCGACGATGTGCCCCTCATCGCCATGCTGGACAGCGCCACGCCCGACCACCACCATGTGCGACGGGCCATGACGCTGGAGTACTTGCGGCACTTTGTGCAGCGCGTCCGGGCACGACTTCGCACCCTGGCCTTCACCTGGAAAATGCACGTTGGGTACGCCCGGGACGGCATGGCGCTACTGGCCCGACGCGCCTTCGGCGCGAAGCCTCCCCATGCAAACCGGGTGCAACTGCGCGACTATCTTCGCTGGATACATTTCGACACCTCCGTGCAGTATTACCTGATCCAGGCGGGACTTGCCTCGCCGAGCATTGCGGAGCGCCGCCTGAAAATGGTGGAAGACCAGTTGGTGCGTTACAGCGCGCGAAGCATGGCCTCAAGCCAGAACGCCGTGGCGGAATATGTGATGGAGCCCATTGAGGGGCAGATCACCCTGTTTCGCGCGGAGCACAACCCGTGGCGATCCGAGCGCAGGGACCCGACCTACGGCTGGAGCCGCTACGCCCGCAAGGGTGTACGCGTGGTGGAAGTGCCGGGAAATCACATGGTAATCATTCGCCATCCTTACGCGGTCGGGCTGGGCAGGGCGCTGCAACGCGTCATCGATGAATTGGAATCCAAGACCATCTGAATAAATGAAGGCAATCCTGGGAGCAGCGCGGGAGATTACGGGGCCGCCAGGGTGTCATAGATCTGTATCAAGTATTGGGAGCGGGAGAGCATGCGTGAAGGGATGCTGTGTCTACACGAGATCTTTGAGCAACGGGTGGTGGAAGGGCCCGATCGCCCCGCGGTTACGTTCGAAGGAGAGACACTCACATACGACGCGCTGAACCGGCGTGCGAATCAACTCGCCCACCTGCTGAGAGCGCGGGGTGTGGGACGGGAAACCCTGGTGGGCCTCTGCCTCGAGCGAAGCTTCGATACGGTCACAGCTATCCTGGCCGTACACAAGGCGGGCGCAGCCTACGTGCCCATGGATCCCTCGAATCCGCCAGAACGCGTGCGCATGATCGTTGAAGACGCGCAATGCCCGGTGGTCATCATCCTTGAGGCGCAGCGGCATCGCTTCACCGATAGCAGTACCCTTATCGCGCTGGACGACACGGGGCAACCCTGGGAAGACTACCCGGAGACGAACCCCGAGCCGGTGGCGCTGTGCGATGAGCTCGCGTACGTCATCTATACATCCGGATCCACGGGCAGACCGAAGGGTGTTCCCATTGCGCATCGAAATGTGACGCGACTGTTCACATCCACGGCGGCGTGGTTTGACTTTTCAGCGCGCGACACCTGGACTCTCTTCCACTCGTTTGCCTTTGATTTCTCTGTCTGGGAAATCTGGGGCGCGCTCCTCCATGGCGGACGGTTGGTCGTGGTGCCCTACTGGCTAAGTCGTTCTCCAGACGATTTCCACCGTCTACTTGTTGAAGAGGGAGTCACTGTGTTGAACCAGACTCCCTCAGCTTTTGCACAGCTTCAGGCCGTCGTTCTCGCCCAACCCGAGGAATTGCCCAGGCCGCTGGAATTACGCTACGTAATCTTTGGAGGAGAGAACCTTTCCTATCAGAGCCTCGCGCCATGGTTCGAGCGCCATGGCGATGAGAATCCACAGATGATCAACATGTATGGGATCACGGAAACTACCATCCATGTCACATATCGTCGAGTGCGTCAGCATGAGGCCGTTCCTGGGACACCCAGTTACATTGGTGTGCCAATTCCGGACCAGCCATGCCACGTCGTAACCCGCGACGGACTGATCGCCGAAATTGGGGAAGAAGGCGAGCTCTATGTCGGCGGAGCTGGCAACGCCAGAGGGTACATGAATCGCCCGGACTTGACCGCTGAGCGATTTATTTCAAGTCCGTTTCCCCAGGATAATGGGGCCATACTATACAAGTCAGGTGACCTCGTTCGACGTCTTGACGGGGACATGGTCTATTTGGGGCGCATTGACCGGCAGGTTCAGCTCAGAGGCTTTCGTGTGGAATTGGGCGAAATAGAGAACGCGTTGGTCACTTTTGAAGGTGTTCAGGGAGCCGCCGCGCTTCCACACACAACAGACCAGGGCGACCTCCGTCTCGTGGCCTACTACGTTTCGACCTTGGCATTACCTGTAGCCTCCCTTCGCGAGCATATGACCCGATCGCTCCCGGACTACATGGTTCCTTCGGCATTTATCCGTATCGACACCATGCCCCTCACGGGCAATGGCAAGACCGACTATCGTGCCCTGCCCGAGCCCGTGTTCGAACGCGGGAATGTGGAATACGTCGCGCCAGACAGCGAGGTCGAACGCAAGCTCGCTTCGCTTTGGCAAGAGTTGCTCCAGGTTCCTGTAGTCGGAGCTGACGACAATTTTTTCGCGCTGGGTGGGCACTCCCTGTTGGCGACTCGACTTCTCCTCCGGATTCAAGAAGCGTTTGGTGTTCGATTATCACTGCGCAATCTCTATGAAGCCCCGTCGCTCGTCGGTATCGCCGAATCCCTGGGCAGGATTAGTCATGATGACAAGGCTGTTGTCGGGACCGAGTTTCCGCTGGCCGCCCGCTCGCTGCCCCTGCCCTCTTCTTTCGCACAAGAAAGACTGTGGTTCATCGAGCATCTCGATCCGGGGAATTCAGCTTATATAATACCAATACTCTTCGAAATCAATGGGGCAGTCGACCTGCCAAAGCTGAGAAAGTCCGTGGAAGCGGTCGTTTCCAGGCACGAAGTTCTGCGTACCACTTTTCAAAGAACTGAAGAAGGGCTGTTTCAGCTTGTCAAGCCTGAGTCCGATGTGACTTTTCACGTTTTGGAATTGAACTCGACAACGGAAGATGAAGACGTTGCGAATCAGATTCGGGCAGACCTGAGCAAGACGGCCAGAAATCCGATGAATCTGGAAAAGGGTCCCCTCGCAAAGTTCTTCTACTACACCCATCGAACCAAGCATAGTTTTCTTGGACTCATTGTTCATCATACCCTGTTCGACGGGTGGTCCATCAGCGTCCTGCTCAAAGATTTGGCAGATGCATACACATCATATGATTCTGACGCTCCCCATCCTCTGGCGCCGCTGCAGTACCAGTATGCGGACTATAGCCATTGGCAGCGCAGCCAGTACACATCCGGTGCGCTGCAGCATCAACTTTCGTATTGGAAACAACAGCTCGCCGCCCCCTTACCCGTACTGGAAATACCCACCGATTTTCCCCGTCCGCCCCGTCAGACTTGGAAAGGTGCGGTTGCGCGCGGTCGCGTGGACGATACCGGCACCACCAAGCTGGAGCAATTGGCACTCGACCACCATACGACGACCTTCACGGTACTGATCGCCGCGTGGCAGTTGCTGCTTCATCGCTATTCCGGTCAACAGGAGATTGTCATCGGTTGCGCATCCGCGGGGCGTAATCATCCCGCAATGGAGGAGATGATCGGCTTTTTCGTGAACACCGTCGCGCTGCGGACGCAGCTGGCTGACTACTCGACGCTTACCGAGCTCCTGGGAGGGCTCAACACTGTTGTACTCGATGCGCTGGAGCATCAGGACCTTCCCTTCGATAGAGTCGTCGCGGAAGTGCGTGAAGAGCAGGACCCGAGCCGTGCTCCCATTTTTCAAGTCATGTTCGTCTTGCACAACACCCCAAGCTACGAGGCTTCGTTTTGCGACCTGCAAATCTCTGGCGAGGAGTTGAGCAATGGATGCGCAAAATTCGACCTTAGTCTTACTGTCCAGCCACGGCATGGCGAACTATTGTTGAATCTTGAATACAACACGTCGCTTTTCCTGCCGGAAACGGCGGCGCGGATGCTGCGCAGCTATGAGACGCTGCTCAAGTCCATTCTTGAGAACCCAGGCGGTCGGCTTGGTGACTTCCAGATCGTGGACGGCCCCGAGCGGACGCTGCTGCTGGAGACGTGGACGGACACGGCCTACCCGCTGGACCGTACACTGTCCCTGCACCGCCTCTTTGAGGCACGTGCGGCGGAGCTTCCCGATTGCGTCGCGGTGGCGGACGACGAGACTTCCCTGACCTATGGTGAACTCAACGCCCGAGCCAATCAGCTCGCCCACTACCTGCTGGCGCGGGGCGTGGCGCCCGAAGAGCCCGTGCCCTTCTTCCTGGGGCGGACTGTGCGGGTGATGGTGGCGATTATCGGCATCCTCAAAGCCGGAGCCGCCTATGTGCCGCTGGATCTGCTCGATCCCCCGGCGCGGCGCGGCCGGGTTCTGTCCGTGCTGACGCCCCGCCTGCTCCTGACGGAAAGCGAGCTCGCCCCCCAGTTGAACGACGTCGCGGCGGAATGCGTGTGTCTGGATGGGCCGGGGCTGCTGGAGGATTTGGCGACTGACTCTCCCGGCATCGGGGCAAGCGGCGAGAACCTGGCCTATGTCATCTTCACCTCCGGTTCGACCGGCGAGCCCAAGGGCGTATGCTGCACCCACCAGGGCGTGATCAACCTCTACCAGGATTTGCAGTCGCGACTTCCCATCGGGCCGGGGGACGCGTGCAGCATCTGGACCGCCTTCAGCTTCGACGTGTCCGTCTATGAATCGTGGACCAGCCTTCTGGCGGGGGCCACCCTGCACATCATTCCCGAGCGCGTGCGGGCCAATCCGGAGGCATGCCTCGAATGGCTCCGGGCACGAGAGGTTGTCACGGGGTACATCCCCGGGTTCATGCTGCCCACGTTGCTGGAAACCCAGCGGCGCGCGCCCCTGCCGTGGCGCAGGCTGCTGGTCGGCGTGGAGCCCCTGTCCGAGGCCTTGCTGAGCGACATCGTGGAAGCTACACCCGGCCTCGTACTGCTCAACCTCTACGGACCGACCGAAGCGGCGATCTACGTCACCCTATATCAGGCGCACGACACCCATCCCCGGCCGACGGGGAACGCCCCGATAGGCAAGGCAATCCACAACACCCGCATCTACGTGCTTGACCCCGCCATGAATCCCGTGCCTGTGGGCGTACCCGGCGAACTTTACATCGGCGGCGTGGGGCTCGCCCGAGGCTACTATAATGCCCCGGAGCTGACCGCGCGACAGTTCGTGCCCGACCCCTTTACGGAACTGGACAGCAAACGCCTCTACCGCACCGGCGATCTCGTCTACTTCAAGGGTGACGGGAACATTCAGTTCGTCCGCCGCATGGACCGCTATATCAAGCTGCGCGGCTACCGCATCGAGCCGGGAGAAATAGAAAGCGCGCTGCGCGAGTTTCCGGGCGTTGACGATGCCGTGTTGCTGTTGAATGAGAAAGGTAGCGCAGGCCCAAGACTCGTAGCCTACCTGGCCACACAGAACCCGGACACCCTGAACACCGATCACCTCGCCGATTTCCTCAAGGGGCAACTGCCCGCCCATATGTGCCCGGCTCAGTTCGTGCCCCTCGCCCGCTTCCCCCGAACCGTGCAGGGAAAACTCGACCGAAAAGCCCTACCGGAGCCCAGTTCACCGAGCGTTAACGTTGAAGCATCAGGCCCACGAAACGAGTGTGAGCGCGTACTTCTTGAAATCTGGCACTCCTGTCTTGATACCCATGGCGGCGGTATTCACTCGGATTTTTTCACGCTCGGTGGCCATTCACTACTTGCAGTCAAAGTGCTCGACCGAGTAAATCGACGTTGGGGAAGCACATTGACCCTGTCGGACTTTTTTGACAATCCAACGGTCGCCGGACTCGCGGGAAAGCTTGGAGCCAGATCGGGTGAGAATGAACCCCTGCGCGGAATTCAACTCCGAGAAGTAAAGTCAGGCATCCGGATCCCATTCTTCTGCCTTCCCGGTGCAGGTGATTCTGGTGGAATCTATGACGCCTACGCCGAAGCACTTTCTTCGGATCAGCCTTTTTGGGGATTTTCCAACCTCGACGCCGACTTGGGCGGTCCCAACGGAATTGAGGAGGTGGCGCGACGGTGCATCGAAGGAATGAAAATGGTACGCCCCGCCGGCCCCTACTACCTCGGAGGATTTTCGTTCGGCGGCACCTTGGCCTATGAAATGGCACGGCAACTCATCGAGGCGGGCGAAGAAGTCCCCTTTATCGCAGTTATCGACGGCTCAACTACCGATCACTATCGAATCAAGGCATCGCTATCCAAATTGTACCTGAAATGCCTTGTCGAGCGGATTCGGGCACGATGCCACGTTCTTGCCCGAACCTGGAAGCTGCATGTGGGCTACCTGCGTGATGGCATCGGACTATTTGCGCGGCGTTCCAGCCGGTATCGAGATTCAGATCTTCCTCCCTTGCGCTTGTCGGAGTTCCTTCGTTGGATCTGGGTCGATGCCTCTGTCCAGTACTACTTTATTCAGGCGGGCCTCTCAAAGCCAACCATCAGCGAGCGCCGGGTGGGACTTTTTCTTGATCAGCTCGTCCGCTCCAGGACAAAAGTCATGCGTTCCAGCCGGCAGGCAATTGGCGACTACAGGATGGTGCCCATCCAGGCCGAAATAACGCTCTTTAGAGCACAACACAACCCCTACAAGTCTGAACGGCGGGACCCCACGTATGGTTGGGGGCGTATTGCGCTCAAGGGTGTGCGCATTGTGGAAGTCCCAGGGAACCACATGGCCATGATTCGACCGCCCTATGCCACTGGACTTGGGCAAGCCCTCCAACGCATGATGGATGCGTTGGAGTCGAGAGACACGCCACCCTGACGCCGCGACGGGGCACCCGCTTCGAGGCTGCGCAAGACGGCTTGGTGTGCTTGAGCGCAATTCATAGTGGCGGCGGTGCGAAAGCGCCGCCGGGGAGGATGAATGCATGGATGAAGCACGGTGGGGCGCGCTTTTTCGAAGTCGGTGGGCAACCGGCTGTTTTTTGCTATTGGCCTTCGCAATCCTGTTCTACATGAGCACGATCCGAAACAAGGGTAAGAATATATGGGACTATGATGCCCGATTCTGGTACACGGGGGGTGTTTGCTGGTGGAATGGGGAGTCACCCTACGATCAGGAAGTCCATACTCGTACATGGGTATCTTTCTTTGAAGTTCCGCCCATGGACAAGGCAACTTTCGTCTACCCGCCGACCATTGCCGTCATAAGCCTGCCCATGTCCCTGTTACCGTGGAAAATTGCTGCCTGGACGTTTCGATTTACCAGCTTCCTGGCGACCGCGGGCATCTGCCTGCTTGCAGCAAGGCTCGGATCGGAAAGTACAGAGAAATCGCCGCTGCTAGGTCCATTGGGTTGGTACGCCGGCGCATGCGCTTTACTTGGTTCGGCACATCAGGCGATATTTCAGGGGCAACTTTCGTTAATCGTCGTGTTCGGGTGCCTGGCTGCGTGGTATGGGCATCAACGCAGGATTCTATGGCTGTTCTTGCTTGGATTCTTGCTGGCGAGCATCAAGCCGCAAATCAGCCTGATTCCACTCCTCTACATCCTCTTCTCCGGGAATGTCCGATGGTTCACTTACGGCGTCATGTTGTGTGCTTCGGTATCACTCTTCATGCTCATCGCTGTACCAACGCCCGACCTCTTTGCTGCCTACGATGGATCGATGGAAAACCATCTGAAGTACCAGTATTTCAACAGTTGGTCGTGGTACTGCGGCGTACCCGCACTGTTTGGGGCGACTCCCTGGGGGAAATATTTCATGTTGCTGGGCATTGCTCTGGGTGGGGCCGGGACCGCCTGGGTCGCTCGCGCCAACGCAAAACTTAACGATACACTTTCCAACCGGCTGCGGCATCAGCAACTGGTTTGGATCATCGCGATGGCCGCCATGCCAGTTCACATTTACGACCTGACCGGCCAGTACTTCATTGTAATCACACTCTGGGCGATGCCGGGTTGGACCCGGCGCGCGACCGTGTTCGCCTGCATGCTTGTCGGGGATAAGTCGTATCAAATTGCGCCGAGGCTATCCAAAATCGGCTTGCCTCCCGAACTATCGGATTGGGCCAGAGTTCACGGCGCATCCGTAATGGCGACCATGCTGCTCATTGCTTTCATCTTATGGTATTGGCGTGATTTCGGTCCCCGAAAGACCCTGAACCCGAAGCGTGAGCCAGGGCACTCCTGATCGGTCACGTGTTCAGAAGCGCATCTACCCTTGCCTGCAATTCCGGCACCACTTCCTCCTCAAACCACGGATTGCGCCTCAGCCAGAGCCGATTCCGCGGCGACGGATGTGGCAGGGGTAACATGGTGGGCCCGAATTCGCGCCAGCGAGATACGGTCTCGCCCAGTGTCTTGCCGGTTCGCTTACCAAGATAGTAGCGTTGGGCATAGGCGCCCACCAGCAGCGTCAGTTTCAGATTCGGCAGCATCGCCAGCAGGCGATCATGCCAGAGCGGCGCGCACTCCAGACGCGGGGGCAGGTCGCCGCCGCGAGTGTCCCGACCGGGATAACAGAAGCCCATGGGAATGATGGCAAATCGGGTCGGGTCGTAGAAGGTCTCCGGGGCCACCCCCAGCCATTGGCGGAGCCGCACGCCGCTGGGGTCGTTCCAGGGGATTCCGGTTGCATGAACCCGGGTGCCCGGCGCCTGGCCCACGATCAGAATTCGGGCGGCGCTGTTCGCGCGGAGCACGGGCCGGGGGCCGAGGGGCAATACTTCCCTGCAGTGGGTGCAGGCCCGGACTTCCGCGAGGAGGGCGTCGAGTTTCACTTGTAAATCCTGTCCCGTCATGAAATCATAGTAGCTTGGATGCCGAATAGATTTCGATGCCAGGGGGTATGACAGAGACGTCCACTTCGGACCAGAATTGGGAGCGCGCTTGGCGCATATCTGGGAGTAATCATCATGAACGAGTTATGGATGGGTGGCCTGGGTGGCTTCCCGGTGGGCCGCGCAGACAGCACGACCGCCTCGCGGGCCCGCAACAGCGAAAGCCTGGCTCTGGAATCGATGGAAAGTGTGAAGGAACTCCGCCACCAGGTGGAGCGACTGTCGCTGCTGAATCAGGCCCTCTGGGAGCTGATTCGCGGCAAGGCCGGCCTTACGGACGCGGATCTGGAGCGCATGGCCAATGAGATCGACCTCCGCGACGGCGTTGCCGACGGCAAGATGGGCGGTGGCGCTGTTGCCTGCCCCACATGCCACCGGGTCTCGAACGCCAAGCACTTCAAGTGCCTGTACTGCGGCGAGTTGTTTGAGAAGCCCCTCTTCGGGTGAGACCGGGTCTCCTTTTGACGTTTGAGGCATAATTTCGGACTCTCGGTTGTTTAATCTCACCGGGGGTTGGAATACATGCGTTCAAGCGGGGTGCCGATTTCTAGACTTTAGCGCCTTCTGGCGCGTAAGATCATGGGTTTTGCCCGTTCGGCCCCAGAACACGTCACACAGGAGTTTTTCATGATCACCGAAAGCCAGGTGCTCGACGCCATGCGTCACATAATCGATCCCGACTTTGGGAAAGACATCGTTTCCCTCGGGTTCATCAAGAACATCAAGATAGACGATGGGGCCGTTTCCTTCTCCGTCGAACTGACCACGCCCGCCTGCCCCGTCAAGGAGCAGTTCCAGAAAGCCTGCGAGTCCTCCGTGGCTCAATTGCCCGGCGTGAAGAATGTCCAGGTTAACATGACCGCCATGAAACCGAAGGAACGGAGTGGCCCGCGGGTAGACACCCTGAAGAATGTGGGCGCCGTAATCGCCGTCTCTTCGTGCAAGGGCGGCGTGGGCAAATCGACCGTGGCGGCTTATCTTGCCCGGGCCATCCAACGGGAAGGCCACAGCGTGGGCCTGCTCGACGTGGACATCTATGGCCCGTCCGTGCCGACGCTGTTCCGGGTCCACCAACCCGAGGTCTACATGAAAAACAACCTTATCGAGCCGGTGATGGTCGACGGGTTGAAGACCATGTCACTGGGCTATGTCATGGGCGATCGCCCTGCGGTCATGCGCGGGCCGATGGTTTCGAACTATACCTCCCAGATCCTCCAGCAGACCGACTGGGGCACGCTGGACTACCTTATCATCGACATGCCCCCCGGCACGGGCGACATCCAGCTTACCCTGGTGCAGCAGGCGTCGCTCGACGGCGCGATCATCGTCACCACGCCCCAGGCCCTCTCCCTGGTCGACGTGGCCCGAGGCATCCTCATGTTCGAGTCGGTGAAAGTGCCGGTGCTTGGCATGGTGGAAAACATGGCGTACTTCCTCTGCGACAACTGCGAGAAGAAGCACTTCATCTTCGGCAGCAGCACGGCGACCTTGAAGGCCCGCTTTGGCCTCGACACCCTGGCCCAGCTCCCGCTGATGGCGGGCGTGACCGACGCGTCCACCAAAGAAGCCGGTGAAGACATCGCGGCCTTCCGCGAAATGGCCGATCAACTCCACCGTGAAGTAGGCAAGCGCCGCCTGGAAGAAGAAGCCCCGCCGGAAGTAGTTGCGGGTTTCGGCGAGATCATCGTAAAGCTGGGCAACGGTAAAGAGATCCGCGTGGCCAACAAGACCCTGCGCGTCTCCTGCCAGTGCGCCCTCTGCGTGAACGAATTCACCGGTCAGCCCCTGCTCAATCCCGATACGGTGCCCGAAGACATCAAGGTGGAGTCCTTCGCCACGCTGGGGAACTATGCGCTCGGAATCGTCTGGAGCGACGGCCACAGTTCGGGCATTTTCCCCTGGGAACACATCAAGCGGGTGGCCGCGCTGTAAGGGTGATCGGACGGATTGGGGACTTTACTCGGATTCGTCCGCTTTTTCGGGATGAAAGAAGGGTCTGAGTTCGCCGTCCGGGCCGATGTAGTGGGTCGTCTTGGGAACGAAGCTCACAACCTCGCGGCCTCGCTCGAACTGGCGCTTCATGCTGTCGCGCATCATTGCTTGAACATCGCCGCCGTATGAATCCAGTATATCCTTGCGAGCACGACGCACTTCGTCAATTATCGGATGGTTAGACATCGTTCTGACCTCCTAGTAGTTCGTATGGGGTGCACAAGACTGGCAGCGCATAACCCTGCTTGGCCACAATCAATTCCAACGACTTTATTATTTCGGCATTGGCGATATGTCTGCAATTCCAAGTGAGCAAATAGTCGACGTTGTGTCGAGATGCAAGTGCCACGTGGGCCGCGTCGGTTCCCGCTTTGGGTGGAATCACACCGCTCTCCAAAATTTGGGCTGCAAGCGCCATTGATTCGCCGTCAACTTCCAGCGCTGGAAGACTCTCAAGCAACTGTAGCCGCCGGGCTGCAACTTCAGGATTACCTTTCGAAACCTCCTGAAGAACAAAATCGGATACGAACAGCCGAAACGCCGATCTCCGGTCGTCCCACCATTGGCGGGTGACGGCCTGCTGTCCCGCGATTATCGGGTCCATTGATGGTCGCGCCGCGAGGACACTTGGGATTGTCGTCTCAATGTAAACAGTTGGTAGTACGCTCACGAAACCCTTCCGGTAGCGCCCCACCTGACTGCGTTGATGGGTGCCGCTTCTCCTTGAAGTGCTGGTTTTCTATTAGGACTCACCTAACAGCTGAATTATAACACAGCCTCGTTAGGACCTTGGGGAGAGAAAGTCGGTCGCGTGACCCTAACCCGCGGCCGGCCCGTTTACCACGCGATCATACACCTCCAACGTCATTTCCGCCGTCCTCGCCCAGGTGAACTCCGCCGCGCGCTGGAGTCCGGCGACCGACAGGCGGGCCCGCAGCACATCGTCGCGAGAGAGGCGCTTCAAGCCCTCTGCGATGGCGTCGTCACTCTCGGGATCCACCAGCAGCGCGGCGTCCCCGGCGACTTCGGGCAGACTGGAGACATCCGAGGTGAGCACGGGCGTGCCGCAGGCCATGGCCTCCAGCACGGGCAAGCCGAATCCCTCAAAGTGGCTTGGCCAGACAAAAGCGCGCGCCGCCGTCAGCGCGGCGGCGAGATCCTGATCTTCGACGTAGCCGGGCAAGTGGATGCGTTCTTTGTGTTTTGCCCCGTTAATCGCGGCAAGCATCTCCTCCGGCTTCCAGCCCGTGCGTCCCGCGATCACGAGGTGCTCCGGAATCTCCCCGGCGATACGGTCCCAGGCGCGCACCAATGCGGCAATATTCTTGCGCGGCTCCAGCGTGCCCACATAGAGAAAGCAGGGATCCGGAAGCTTGTAGCGTTCCCGCGCCGCGTCAATTTCCCCCGCAGATGCGGGGCGAAACTGAGTCCCAACCCCCAGTGGGACCACATCGATACGTGAATTAGGCACACCGATCAGCTCGCGAAGATCGTGGGCCGTGGCTTCTGAGTCGGCAATAACCCGCCCGGCCCGGCGCGCGCTTCGGCTGCCGGCCCAGCGGTAATACTCCGCACGCTCCCACCGAAACCAGTCGGGATGGCGCATGAAGATGCAATCATGAACTGTAACGACGACATTGGCGCCGCCGTCCAGCGGCCCGATACTGGCTGGATAGTGCACCACGTCATAGGCGGGGGCTACGCGTTGAATCTGCCGCTCAAGCCGGAGCCGCGCCCATACCCCGGAGGGCTGGGGCTCCAGCGTCACGGATTCGGCCCAGTCACCGGGCTCGATCCACGAAGGCCACCAGACCGTCAATTCCAAATCGCGGTCGAGCGCCGTAAGATGACGGATCAACTCTTCCGTGTAGCGGCCCGTGCCACTCTGGTTGCCCCCCTGCATTCCGTTGATGAGGACGCGCATCTAACGCACGGCCTCATATCCCCCGGGCACGCCATGGCGCGAAAGCACCATCTGCCACACGTGATTATACCGAGCCCGAAAGGAACCCGCGCAGTAATGGTGATAGTAGCGCCACATCCGGTAGAAGCGATCGCCGTACTGGTCCTGTAATTCCGGCCAGTGTCGCTCAAAATTGGCCCACCAGGCCATTAAGGTCTTATCGTAATCCGCACCGATGTTGTGCACATCCTCCATCACCAGCTTCCCCTCCACCGATGCCCCCAACTGGCCCGGCGTGGGCACCATGCCACCGGGGAAGATATATTTCGTCATCCAGGGATCGCTGCGCCGAACCGGGTATCGGCCTACGATGGTGTGAATCAGCGCCATTCCTTCCGGCGTAAGCCAGTCCCGCACGCGCCCCATGAATCCATCGTAGTTCTTCCGGCCCACATGCTCCAGCATGCCAATAGAGACCACGCGGTCCCACTGGCCGGTCAGTTCGCGATAGTCCTTCAAGTGAAGGTTCACCGGAAGGCCCGCGCACATCTCGTTGGCCAGGGTGAGCTGCTCCCTGGAAATCGTGATACCCTCCACCTCCACGCCGTAGCGCTCTACCGCAAATTTCGCGAAAGATCCCCAACCACAGCCCACATCCAGCACGCGCATGCCCGGTTGGAGGCCCAACTTTCGGCAGACGAGATCCAATTTATGCTCCTGGGCCGTGGCCAGATCCGTGGCGTTTTTCCAGTAGGCACAGGAGTAGACCATTCGGGGATCGAGCATCTTCTGGTAGAGGCTGTTGCCAAGATCGTAGTGGGTCTCGGCCACGCGCTTCGAGCGAGATACACTCTGGAGGTTCAGAAAACGCGCCCGGCAATAGGGAATGATCATGCGCCACCAGTCCACGCGATCCGTGAAGTTGGCGACGAGAATCCGATAGAAGAAATCTGCGAGATCCTCGCAGTCCCAGTCGCCATCCATATAGGCCTCGCCGAGCCCCAGGCGCCCCTCGCTCATAAAGCGTTGATATACCTTGGGTTCGTTCACCTGAATATCCCAGGGGCGGCTCCCGTTTTCCTGAATATCCACGATCGCCATCAGGGACAGCATGGTTTCCCGGGGCGATCCCGCCGCCCGCATCGTCTTCTGAAGTTGCCCGATATCCTGTGCCATGCACCTGTCCTTCAATCGAATAATTCCGACCCCTGACCCGTATGGAAATACGCCCTGCGTTGCATGGTTATATACCGCCGCAGCGGGTACTTGCAACGGGACGCTGACTTGACACGTGCGGGTGGGTGTGTTAGACTTTGGACATCTGTTAGCACTCTCACAGGTTGAGTGCTAAGGGTGGATACACGCTATGAGTGAAGCCCGAGATCTTAATGAACGCGAGCAACTGATCCTGCAAGCGGTTGTGAACAGCTACATTACAACCGCCGATCCTGTGGGGTCGCGCTCCGTTGTGAAACGCTTCGACCTGGGGTTAAGCCCGGCCACCGTCCGCAATGTGATGGCGGATTTGGAGGAGATGGGCTACCTGCAGCAGATCCATACCAGTTCGGGCCGGATCCCCACGGATGCCGGCTACCGTTACTATGTGAACTTTCTGATGCAGGCCCACGAGCTGACCCTGCGCGAGCGAAGCCGGATCGAGGATGAATTCACGGCAAAGTTGAATGACGCCGACGAGGTCCTCCATCACACCAGCCAGCTCCTGGCCCTGATTACCAACCAGGCGGGTCTGGCCGAGGCGCCGAGCGATGACCACGCCTACGTGAATCGTATCGAGATCATGCCGGTGGGCCCGGAACGCATCGCCATGCTGATTGTGGACAACTACAGCCGTGTGCGCACCATGACGGTGAATCTGAACGAGCCGGTGCACCCGGATCGTCTCCAGGTGCTGAGCCGCTTCCTGAACGAGCACCTTCGGGGGGCACGGCTGGACGGCCTGGCGCGGACGATCGAAGTTCGTCTGAAGGATTTCCTCGATGAACAGCGCAAGATCGCCGAGCTGGCCCTGATGGTCCTCGGGCTCGCGCCCCAGTACCGGCCCGCACAGCTTTTTCTCGAAGGGGCCTCGCAGCTTTTTGAGCAGCCCGAATTCCAGGATACGGGCAAGGCGCGGGAAGTATTTGGTTTGATTGAAGAACGTAGTGCGCTGATGGACATGTTGCGGCGGTCGCTGGCCGACCGTGATCGTGTCAACAGCGCGATTCATATCGGGCGCCTCGATGGCACGCCCGGGCTGAACGATATCAGCGTTATCGCCTCGCCCTATTTTTGCAAGGGCGAAGCGGTGGGCATGATCGGTGTGCTGGGTCCAAGGCGTATGCCCTACTCCCGGCTGACCGCGATTGTGGACTATACCGCGGGCATGGTGGGGCGAATCCTCACCCGGCTGGCCCAGTAGCCCTATCGAAGCATGCCCGCGCCAACGGGGCCTGGCGCCCTCGACCGAAACCAGCAACCAGAAGCAGTTCTTGATGAAAAAGAAGATGAAGAAGCACGATCAACACGCGAACGAAGAAACGGTGACACCTGTGGAATCCCTTGAGGATACCCCGGTGGTCTCCGAGGAGGATGCCGCCCATCAAAGCGACATCCCCGATGCGGTTATCAGCGACGCGGACGAAACAGCGGCATCTCCGGAAGATCCGGCCCTGGCCACGCTCCGTTCGGAGCGCGACACCCTGCAGGACCAGCTCCTGCGCGCCCGTGCGGAGTTCGACAACTTCCGCAGGCGCGTGGCGCGGGAAAATGAGCAGCTCAGGAAAACAGCAGCCCAGGGCCTCATGCGCGACCTCCTGCCCATCGTGGACAATATGGAGCGGGCGCTGAGCCATGTGGAAGACAAGACCAGCAGCCTCGCCCTCGGCGTTGAGATGATATTGAAGCAGTTTGCCGGCGTTCTTTCGACGCAGGGTCTGGAGCCAATCCCCGCAAAGGGCGAGCCCTTCGACCCCAACGTGCACGAAGCGCTGACCCATCAGCCTTCGATGGAATATCCGGCGGACACGGTAATGGAAGAGTTCCAGCGCGGCTATCGCCTGGGCGATTTCGTGCTGCGCCCCACCCAGGTGGTGGTGAGCAGCGGCCCCCCTGCTTCCGCAGAAGTGACCGCGGATGCCGGCGGCGGATCAAGTGAAGACGACTGACGGACGCGGCAATGGCCACTGTCCCGGCGAATAGACAACCGTTCAACGAACCAGCAGGCCCCGAGGGCCTGATACTTGCGGAGGTATAACACACCATGGGCAAAGTGATAGGAATCGACCTGGGCACCACCAACTCCTGCGTGGCAGTGATGGAAGGTGGGGAGCCCGTGGTTATCGCAAATGCCGAAGGCAACCGGACCACCCCGTCCGTTGTCGCCTTCAATAAAGACGGCGAGCGCCTCGTGGGCGCCGTGGCCAAGCGCCAGGCCGTCACCAACCCGACCAACACCATCTTTTCCATCAAGCGCTTCATGGGCCGCACCCACGGCGAAGTGAAGGCGGAAGAGAAGCTTGTCCCCTATAAGGTGGGTGAGACCGCTTCCGGCGACTGCCAGGTGGAGATTATGGGCACGAGCTACCGGCCCCCGGAAATCTCCGCCATGATCCTTCAGAAAATGAAGGAGACGGCGGAAGCCTACCTGGGTACTTCGGTGAACCAGGCGGTTATCACCGTACCCGCCTACTTCAACGATGCCCAGCGTCAGGCAACCAAGGATGCGGGCAAGATTGCCGGCCTTGAAGTGCTGCGCATCATCAACGAGCCTACGGCCGCCGCATTGGCCTATGGTCTTGAGAAGAAGAAGGACGAAAAGATCGCGGTCTACGACTTGGGCGGCGGCACCTTCGATATCTCCATCCTGGCCATCGGCGACGACAGCTTCGAAGTGCTCTCCACCAGCGGCGACACGCACCTGGGCGGCGACGACTTCGATCAGGTCATCATCGACTGGCTCGCGGAAGAGTTCCTGAAAGAACAGGGCATTGACCTGCGCAAAGACGCCATGGCCCTTCAGCGACTCAAGGAAGGCGCGGAAAAGGCGAAGTGCGAACTTTCCAGCGCCATGACGACCGACGTGAATCTGCCGTTCATCACGGCGGATGCCTCCGGGCCGAAGCACCTGAACTACACCCTGACCCGGGCGAAGTTCGAGCAACTGGCGGATCACCTGCTGCAGCGCAGCAAGAACCCCTGCCACCGCGCCATTGAAGATGCCGGCTTGAGCGCCTCCGAGATCAACGAGGTGATTCTCGTGGGCGGCATGACCCGCATGCCGGCCGTCGGCAAGATCGTCGAGCAGATTTTCGGCAAGGTCCCCCACCGCGGCGTGAACCCGGACGAAGTGGTGGCCATCGGCGCCGCCATCCAGGCGGGTGTGCTCTCCGGCGAAGTGAAGGACGTGCTGCTGCTTGACGTGACGCCTCTCTCCCTGGGCATCGAGACCCTGGGCGGCGTGTGCACCAAGCTCATCGAGCGCAACACCACGATCCCCGTGACCAAGCGCCAGATCTTCTCCACGGCGGCGGACAACCAGACGGCGGTGACGATCCACGTGCTTCAGGGCGAGCGGGAAATGGCGGCGGACAACCGCACCCTCGCCCACTTCGACCTCATGGGCATTCCCTCGGCGCCGCGCGGGGTACCGCAAATCGAAGTGTCCTTTGACCTGGACGTGAACGGCATTTTCCACGCTTCCGCCAAGGACCTGGCCACGGGCAAGGAGCAGAAGATCAAGATCGAAACCTCCAGCGGTCTCTCGGAAGACGAGATCAACAAGATGGTGCGCGAAGCGGAGTCCCACGCCGACGAGGATAAGGAACGCCGCAAGCAAATCGAGATCCGCAACAACGCCGATACGCTGGTCTACCAGGTCGAGAAGACCCTGAAAGAAAACCCGGACAAGATAGACGCCGCGGACAAGACGAATGTGGAAGCCGCCATCGCGGACGTGAAGAAGGCCCTGGAAGGCACCGACACCGGCGCTATCGAACGCGCGGCGGAAAACCTGACGCAGGCCTCGCACAAGCTCGCGGAGGCGATGTACAAGTCGGCGGGCGCGGAAGGCGCCGCACCCGGCCCGCAGGCCTCGGCTGCGCCCGAAGACGGCCCCAGCGATGCGATGGACGCCGACTTCACCGTGGTCGATGACGACGACAAAAAGTGAGTAACCGCGGGACACCGCCTGTGTAGTAGACTTACCCATGACCCCGCGACACGGGGTCATGGGTTTACCTTGTAAATTGCCCTTCTGGAATCATACGCAATGGCACAATCGACTGACCTTTACGAACTGCTGGGCGTGGACCGCTCGGCCTCCCAGGAGCAAATCCGGAAGGCCTACCTCAAGCTCGCCCATAAGTACCACCCCGACAAGACCGGCGGGGACAAGGAAGCCGAGGAAAAGCTCAAGAAGATCAACGGGGCCTATGACATCCTGAAGAATCCCGAGAAGCGCGCCCAGTATGATCGCTTCGGCTCCACCGACGGGCAGGGCTTCAGCGGTTTTGGCGGCGGCGGCTTCGGCGGGGGGGCCGGCTACGAAGCCCCCTTCGAAGACTTCTTCGACATGCTCTTCGGCCAGGGCGGCAAACGCGGCCAGGCGGGCGGCGGTGGCGCGAAACCCGGCAACGACCTGGAGCTCCGCCTCACCATCAGCCTCGAAGACGCCGCCTTTGGCACCAAGAAGAAAATCCGCTATAACCGCCGCGAATCCTGCAACGACTGCAAGGGCTCCGGCGCCGCGCCCGGCTCGAAACCGGAGAATTGCGGCCAGTGCCAGGGTACCGGGCAGGTCCGCGTCGCCCACGGCTTCTTCAGTGTTACCCGCACCTGCCCCCAGTGCCACGGCGCCGGCAAGACCATTTCCAAGCCCTGCCCCACGTGCGCGGGCAAGGGCCAGAACAAATCCGTCCGCGAACTGTCGGTAGACGTCCCCGCGGGCGTTGATTCCGGGTCACGACTTCGCGTCACGGGCGAGGGCGAAGCGGGCCTGGGCGGCGGACGCCGGGGCGACCTCTACATATTCATCGAAGTCGCCAAACATGCCTTCTTCGAGCGCGACGGCACGACCATCCTCTGCGAAGTACCCATCACCTTCAGTCAGGCGGCTCTGGGCGACTCCGTCCGCGTGCCCACACTGGAAGGCGAGGCCGAGCTCAAGATCCCGCCCGGCACCCAGACCGGCACCCAGCTTCGCCTGCGTGGTCTGGGCATGCCCGACCTTCGCGGCTACCGCCAGGGCGACCAGATTGTTCGCGTGCTGGTGGAAACCCCGCAGAAGCTCTCGCGCAAGCAAAGAGACTTGCTCAAGGAGTTCGACGACCTGGCGGACAACAAGAGCTACCCGCTGCATGAGAAGTTTAAGGAAGACACGGAGAAGTCCAAGCCCTGAGAGCGCCCGGCAACGGTGACAGGCGCGTATCCCAGCTTTGCCATCTCGTCGTGATCGGTCTTGTTCCCCGTTTGCGTCTTGCTTCGGACCGTCCGTTGAACGGCTCGCTCTTCGCCAGCGAATGCGCTACTCGGTCGCTCCCCAGAAGAGTCGCCGGGCTCCCTTCATACCGCACTTCTGGTACTGGTTATAGCTGGTCGCCGCCGCCTCCACCGTGGCCGCCACATCCCCGCCCGAGGCCCAGGCGCGAATCGCCCCGTCAAGCGTGTAGGCCTCGGGGGCCATTAACCCGGTGGTGAGCAGGAGCGCGTGGGCGCCAACCGCAGTCAGGCGCTCCTCAAAGTAGGGCTTGCTTGCGCAGGCCAGGGCGGCGGCGGACCGGGGCGGAAGGTCTGGAAACGACGCGGCGGGGGCATTGAGATCAAAGTCCATCAAGCCATTGTGCCCCACGAAGACCAACAGGTGAGCCGCTCCTCCCGCGTCGATCGTGAGGTCGGTATCATCGTTTCTTATCGAGACCCGCTCTTCGAGGGCGCCCGCCGTCATGGTGAAATAGGCCGTCATCGCATCCCGAATGCGTGCTCCGTCCCACGCGTCGGCCACGAGATAAACAGGACAGCTCTTCGGGCCGCGCCGCACCTCGGTGTGGAAGACCGCGCGCTCCAGTATCCTGGAATCCTGCTTCGCCGACGAGTCGACCTTTGTCCAGCCCGCTTTTTTCGGCAGAAAGTGGCGGACCCCGTGCATGGCGCCCCAATAGAGATTGTTGTCGGGATCCTGCCCGTTTCCGATAGCTTTGGGCACGGGTACGATTCCCTGATTCACGTTGTCGCAGAGCGCCACCACCACGTGAACAACCACCGGTTTGCCCGCGTCAAGATCGCCGTCGATACGCGCCTGCACATCATGCCCCGCGGCGGCCGTCGCAATTCGCGCGAGGCCGAGCGCCGCCATCGCCAGAATCAGTAGAGGGATTCGGGTACTGCGATACAGACGAGGCATGTTCAATTCCCCTTTGGCCGCCTTCCGTGCGAAAAACTCCAGTGGACCCTTCCCTGTATAAAACGAAAGCGGCGCCATGTGCGTTGACACGTGGCGCCGCTGCGTATGGCTCGGTACGATCAGGAAGCGTGCTTGGCCAGATAGTCGGCCACGCCGTCGGCGGAGGGCTTCATGGCCTCGTCGCCCTTGTTCCAGTTCGCGGGGCAGACTTCACCGTGCTCTTCGGTGAACTGGAGCGCGTCAAGGAGGCGGATGGCCTCATCCACGTTGCGGCCCAGGGGCAGGTTGTTCACCAGCGCATGTTGGACAACGCCTTCCTTGTCGATAAGGAAGAGGCCGCGCAGCGCGATGGCGTCGTCGATAAGCACGCCGTAGTCACGGGCGATATTCTTGGTGAGGTCGGCCACGAGGGGGTACTGGATGTTGCCGATGCCGCCCTTGTTCACGGGGGTGTTCTTCCAGGCCCAGTGGGAGAAGTGGGAATCCACCGAAACGCCAACCACCTCGCAGTTGCGGCTCTGGAACTCGGCGAGCTTCTTGTCGAATGCGATGATTTCCGACGGACACACGAAGGTGAAGTCCAGGGGATAAAAAAACAGGACGACGTATTTGCCCTTCAGGCTGGAAAGGGTGAAGCTGTCGTTGAAGCTGTTGTCGGGCATAACGGCCGTGGCGGTGAAATCCGGCGCGGGCTTGGTCACACATACACTCATTACTACGTACTCCTGAATGGTTTAATGGGGGGTTAAGGGGGTACACCGCTCCCGCTGGGGAGCGTGGCGCTTATAGGAATCGACCATCGAAGAGCAAGGGCCGTGCCGTCACTCTCAATGTCGCGATTGCAAGGGGTTACGCGGAATCGTCGCCGCGCGCGACGGGAAAACCTACGCGGGCGTGGGTTCCTTCGGGGTCGATCGCTGGGCCAACTCACGATCCATCAGGAAGAGGCCTCCGGGCGCGCCCTCCATCAGCTTCAATTGCTGCACGATCTCGTCCGCCGTAGACTCCTCTTCCACCTGCTCGGTCACGAACCACTCCAGAAACGCGTGGCTGGCGTGGTCCTTTTCGTTGATGGCCATAGTCGAGAGATCGTTGATGCAGGCACTGATGTGACACTCATGGGCATAAGCGTTTTCAAATACGTCCAGGGGAGATTCCCAGTCTATCCGGGGAGCCTTCACCGCGTCGAGGATCACGCGCCCGCCGCGATCATTCATAAAGGTGACGAAACGGCGCGCGTGTCCGAGTTCTTCTTCGGACTGGTTGCGCATCCAGTTCGCAAAACCTTTGAGACTGCGAAACTCAAAATAGTTTGCCATCGAGGCATAGACGTAGGCGCTGTAAAGCTCCTCGTTGATTTGCTTGTTCAGTGCGTCCTGCATGGCCTGGCTGATCATGGCGTTTCGTTTCCTTCCTTTGGCTTTGGGAAACTCCCCCGACTTCCGGCGCGGCAGTCGGGGCAGAGCCCCTCATATTCAATCCGATAGCCCGTGATGCTGAAGCCGTGCAGGCTCTGTTCGGGCCGGACCATTGCTGTTTCATGCCCGATGGCGACATCATCGACCCGACCGCAAACGCCGCAGCGCACATGGTGGTGCGGTTCGAGCTCCGCATCAAAACGGGCCTGGCTACCCCCCGCCTCCAGCTTTCTCACCTGTCCGGAACGCGCGAGAACATCCAGATTCCTGTAGATGGTGCCCAGGCTTACGCTGGGCAACTGGCGTCGCACCACCGCATAGAGTTCGTCGGCGGTGGGATGACTCCTCATGTTGAGCAGCGTGTCCAGAATGACACTGCGCTGGCGGGTCATGCGTTGCAACGGGGGATTCACGGGAACTCCTAATTAATAATGATTATTAATAGCATAAAGCCCAACACTGAATCAACTAACGACCGACCGGACCAAATTTGAAAGGCCCGCGATGGATGGTTCCATCGCGGGCCAATGGTGTGACTGCTCTGTATTATCGGGACAAATTGCAACCCACGGGTGTTTCACCCTCGCCTTCACCTTCACCTTCACCTTCACCTTCACCTTCACCCTCGCCCTCACCTTCACCTTCACCTTCACCTTCACCCTCACCCTCACCCTCACCTTCACCCTCGCCCTCACCTTCGCCAGGACCGGCACTTACATTTACAAAGGGCATGAGCGCCATACCCGCTTCAATCTTGAAGATGGGATCGGTGAAGTCCGCGCCAAAGGTCACCGACGGGTCCTGACCAAACCAGTCCTTGATTACATTGGCGTAAATAGAACGGAAATCGACTTTGTGGTTCAGATTCCCGCGCAAGAGGTTGTCGGGATTCAAATCGGGCTGGCCACCATAGACGCCGCCAACCACGCCGCCGCCAAAGGCCATGAGGCAATTGCCGCCGCCGTGATCCGTCCCGTTGCTGCCATTCTCGGCGACGCGCCGCCCGAATTCGCTGAAGGTCAGAACGAGTACCCGGTGCAGATTGCCGGAGTCTTTCATGTCCTGCAGGAATGCGTTCACGGCATTGTCGAATTCGCCCAACAGGTCGGCGTGATCGCCGCCCACACTGGTTCCGCGAAACTGGTTGGCGTGGGTATCGTAGCCCGCCTGATTACAATAATAGATACGCGTGTCCGCCCCGGAGCGAATCAGCTTGGACGTCGACTTGAGCCCCGTGCCGAGCACGCCGGTGGAGTAATTCCGGAGATCCGGCACGGCGTTGGCCTCCGCGAAATCCGCAATCGTCGCCTCTACGACGTTTTCGACGCGTTGGATATAGTCCAGATCGGAATTGGGCACGTTGAGCCGGTTAACGGCGGAAATATAGCGCCCCCGGATATCTTCAAGCGAGCGAAGGCTGAACTGGCCCAGGTTGTTCACTTTGGGCGCCAGGTAGAAGTCGCTGCCGTTCATTGAATCGGGCAGCACGGCGGTATTGAGTGACAACATGGCCAGCGCGGGAATATTCTCCGCTGGCACCCCTGAACACGCATTGTCGAAAAATCGGGATATCCAGCCCTGCCCGTCGGGGGGAATGCGGCTCCCGGGGGATCCGCCAAATTCGTAGTAGTCGGTGGAGAGGAAATGGGAGAGGTTCGGGTTGGGATAGCCCACATTCTGCAGGAAAGCCACGTTGCCTTCGTCGTACCAGCTACGAATCCCCACCAGACGCGGATGAAACGCGTTCAATCCGTCCCCGATGTCGATCTGATTGTCCAACTGGATGGCCACGTTGGGGCGCGCATTGAAATAGTTGTCGTCTTGAAAGGGGATGAGGGTGTTCAACCCGTCGTTACCGCCCGCCATTTGAATAAAGACGAGGATCCGGTCGCCGAGATCGGTGCCCGTGAGGGCCTGGGCCGTCTTCGCCACCCAGACGGGCACAGAGGTGGCCGCGCTTACGTAGGCCAGACTGCCCAGACTCGCCTTTATAAAATCACGTCGCGTCAATATCATCTTGTGATCCTTCCGGGGGTTCTATTCCCGAGCCAGAGGCCGGCGGTCATTTCATCTGCCACACGGGCAGGGACATGAGAAGAAACATGAGGCCGCGCACCTGGGCTTCGAAGCGGGTTTCCGTGCTGAAAATGGTGGCTTCGGCCTCCTGCAGAAACGCGGTCAGTTCGGCGGTCGCGCCGGGCGCCCAGGTCTCGAGGTCGTCTTGCAGAAACAGCTCCGTGAAATAGGCGATCATCCCCCCATGGTCCGTCGGATCCAGGAACCCGCCGTTGGCGGTGTTCAGCGCGTTGACTTCCGCATCCACCGGCGCGCGAAGGAGATTGTTCTCGGCAAAGGCGTAACGGTTGAGCAGATACTCCGCGTTGATCCACGCAAGTCCATGGCGCCAACCTGATACGTCCAGAGGATTGAAGAGCTCCATCCCCATTTCGCGCAAACGACTGACGGGTGCCTGGCCCCCGAAGAATTGTGAATTATAGTCGAAGGTGTCCGGCCCGCGGCCCACGGCGGCCTGGGTATATTTCAAGACACTGATACAGAAATCGACCGGTGTCTTCACAATGGAAAAGTAATTCTCGACATCCTGAAACGTCTTCGACAGGAAGAGCTTTCGCATGCATGCCCGGAAATCATAAGGATAGCGCCGCAAGGGGTAGTCGCCATCGTCCGTGCCCCGCATGTAGTCCGCAAGCTCCAGCACGATCGGGTCGGGCGGATCAAGCACCACATTCTGGTTCAAAAACCACCGGAGCAGCTTCCACGACATGTAGACCGCCGCCGCGGGGAGCGTGTTGTAGGGCGACTCGAGTCCGCTCACGTCGGGATTCACGCTCACGCGGGACAGGATAAGGTCCACGACCTGTTCAAGCTCGCCCCCGTTGAGATCCTCGCTGACCTGGATCCCAAAAACCGTCTTGGTCCCACGTACGTGATTACCCACACGAAATCCGTAGTCAAAGGCGTCCGGAGCGCCATCGTCCCGAAAATTGGGAAGGCCCTCGCCCGTAAAGCACTTGGCGATCTCGCGGACGTCTTCTTCGCTGTAATTGTCCACGCCCATGGAAAACAATTCCATAATTTCCCGAGCGTAGTTCTCCTGAGCGCGTCCTTCACCCAGACCGTTGACCCAGTTGTCCAGGAAAATCAGCATCGCCGTCTCGCGGGAGATCTGAATCAGCGTTTCACGAAAACTGTCGGCCCCGATCTCTCGAAGGAGCCGATTTTGTTTCAGCAGAACGCGTGACGTCGCCTCGCCGCGATCCACGGTGGCCTGAAACTGGTGGATGACCTGATCCACTCGGGCATAGGTGGACACGAAGTGGTCGTGGAGAAAGAGGTTGAACTGCTCCTGGAACGGCTGGCTGGTAAAAAACATGCGGTAGAACAGGTGAGCCGAAAGGGAGCGAGCGTCCACCGGGCTGCGCGTCTTGCCCTCGTTGGAATCGTCATTCGGCAGACTCGCGATGGAACCCCCGAAGCCGTCGGGGCCGGCGGGACCCGAAAGGTGGGGATCGAGGGGCAGAAATGTGACCAGGTCATCTACCGCCGCTTCCATGGCCGCCTGCGTGCCGTCACCAACCGCCACATCGATCTCGGCGGGGATTCCGCCAAAAGTGGCGCGCCGGAGCAGGTGGGCGGCTTCCCGGGCGGACCAGGGTCCGTCCACATCTACTTCATAGGGGTCTAGCAGTGCCATCGAAATGATCCCCGAAACCGTTTTGCACAGGTCATGACTGATTCCTTACCACAGAGGCTCAGGCGGAAAAAACACGCCAGAAGCGAGGAGCGCGGTGCTGATCGCTTGACGGGAATAAATTATTCACAGTATCTGATCGTAATAATATAAGAGTTTGGGCGAAATTACAATTGGCTAAATATGGCCCCACTGCGCCAGATATGAATAGTGTGTTTTATGTGAACAGACAAGTGACCGGTAGCGCCGGTGGTATGAGAAAGGCCCCTGAAAGGAGCCACGGTGTATTGAGTGTAAAGTCTCTTTGGGTTTAGAACCGCAGGGACGGCATATCGTAGCGCCTCCGGAGACGGCGGAAGCGTATACCGTCAACGGCGGTCAGCCTCCCGCATTATCGTCACAGAGATTGACGGTGGAACGGCGGAGCCTGATGAATTCTAACCGGCAAAGCCGGTGGATTGGCCTGGAATTAGAGGTGGACCAGAGCGACCCCGGTGAAATAGTGGCGCAGGATGGCGTCGTAGGGGTACTTGTCGAGGGCCATGCCGTGCGCCCCATGCTGGCAGAGTCCGACCCCATGACCAAACCCGGCCCCTTTTATCTGCACGACCCCGTTCTGGATGGTGAACGTGCACAGGGCGCTGGGCAGGTTTTCGAATGCCCGGCGGATGTTCAGTTCCTTCTGAATCACCACGCTCTTCCGGTCTCCCGTGACGCGGAGAGACTTCACCCGCCCGCTTACGCCGCGCTCCAGCACATCGATGGATTTCAGCTTGCCAATTCCGTGCTCATTGTTGAATTGCGCCGAGATCTTGGCGACGGGAATCTCTCGAGTCCATCGGAAGTTGGCGGTGTCGCGGGCGCAATAGGCGTCGGGCGAGCGGGCAATCCAGCGGGCGACATCACCGGGCGCTTCGACCTTCTCCGCACCGTCAAAGCGACCGCGAAGGGCTTCTTCGGGCCCGCCTTCCCAGACATTCTCGTTGCTTTCCGTATAGCCGCCGCAGTTCGCCGAAAACACGGTCGGGACGATGCTGTTGTCGGGGTTGACGATGACCATGCCCGTCGTCTCGGCCACGGCCCGGTCGGTGGATGCCTCGTGCCCCGCGCGACCGCCGAAGGCGCGGCAGTGCTGTTCGATACAGAAGTCATAGCCGTCGAAGTAGTGCTTGCCCCTGGCATGGACGATGATTTCGCTCCGCGCCGCGACCGCCTGGGCCTTCAGGGCTTCGATTGGCCACGAGGGGTACATCTCCGCCGGCAGAATACCGCGCAGGTACTCTTCCAGTGGCAATTCACCACAGATGGCCATGTGGCCCGTCTGATCGATGCTGATATCAAGCGGTCCAGGCACCTCGACGGGCGCCTGCCCACGCCGCGCCTCGGGCAGGGCAAAGCTGCCTTCCGTGCGGAACACGACTGGGGCGCGGGCCTGAACAACGGCCTGACCCAGTGAGCTGCTCACCGTGACCACGGCTTCGGCGGGCCGGGTTACCTCTTCTTTCACCCACGCCCAGGTCTTGTCGCGATGAAGTCGGGTCTTGAGCTTTTCCGCTTCTTCCCGGGTGGGAAATTTCTTGAGCGCGAGCCAGTAGAGGCGATTGTCGTGGCGACTTCCGCCGGTCCCTTCGATAACCCGCCCCATCGTCGTCACGAAGGGCGTATAGCCCTGCGCCTGCCAGGTTCGCATGGCCTCCTGGAGTGCGCCGGTTTCGTTGTGCTCGTAGGCTTTTACGTACACGGGGTAGGTGAACTGGGGCGGGGCAGTCTGCTTTGCCGAGACGCGCCAATTGCCGGGAGGCAGGCGCTTCAGGCCGAGACCGGGCGCCGTGACCACCAGCTCCCGATTGGCCGTGACATCCTGGAAGTCTGTCGTCTGTACATATTGCAGCCGCACGGGGAACTGCTCCGGGGGGAGCGACGGGGTCGGGGGGGCCTTGGGCGGCGGCGGAGCCGCCGGGGCGGGTGCCGGGGCCGTAGCGGGCTGGGGCGGACGCACGTCGTCCACATCGGCGCGATGCGCGCAGCCAGTGCCGACCCAGGCCGCACCACATATCAGCAACGCAAGCCCTGTCCAGCGGGCGTCGAAACTCACTCGGGACACGCGGTCGCTTCCCCGTTCAGGATGGCGTGTAGCTGTCCGCCGTGGGCGGCGTAAAGTTCCATCGCGGCTTCCCGGGTGCACGTTCGCGCAAGGATGATCAGGGCGATGGGGATCTGGAAATCGGCGACTTCCAACGCGCGCCGGGCTTCCTCCTCAGAAACCGTGGCGAGGGCCGCCACCATGCGCTCGGCACGCTTGCGCAGTTTGGCGTTGGTGGGCCGCATGCAGACCATCTGCCCCTGATAAACGAAACCCGACAGGGCCATGGCCCCGGTGGAAATAATATTAAGGGCGACCTTGGTCGCCGTACCGGCGTTGAGCCGGGTGGATCCCGGGAGCACTTCCGCGCCCGTGGGCAGGGTGATGCAGTGGTCGGCGGCGTTCTCCGGGATCTGGGGATTGCAGCACAGCAGCACCGTCGGAATCCCTTCCGCCCGTGCCGCATCCAGTGCGGCGCGGACATAAGGCGTCGTACCCGACGCGGCGATGCCTACAACCAGGTCGTCGGGAGAGGGCTTGCATTGGAAGAGATCCGCTACCCCCTGGCAGGCGTCGTCTTCCGCACCTTCCGCGCCCTCCCGGAGGGCTGCATCCCCGCCGGCCATGATCCCCGTCACACGCTCAGGGTCCACGCCAAAGGTGGGCGGACACTCCGATGCGTCGAGCACCCCGAGGCGTCCGCTGGTTCCGGCGCCCATGTATATTATTCGACCGCCCCGACTGATCGTTTGCCCGGCCAACTTGACCACGTCGCTCAGGTGGCTGGCCTGCTGCCGCAGGGCCCGGCCCACCATCGCTTCGTGTCCGATCATGGCCGCCACCAGCGCGGCGGGCGACATGCGGTCCAGCGGCTCCATACCCCGGCAGGCCCCTTCCGTGGGGGCGACGGCCGAAGTGGTCGGCGCAAAGCGATGACACCAGTCTTCATCGCCCGCGAGATGTCTCAACTCGAGTACGGCGCGATGGTTCTTGTAGCGTAATTCAGTGAGCTGCAGACGTCGCTCGCAACAGGCGCCGTCCAGATAAGTGTCGCGAAAAAGACGACAATCTTCGATCACGCTTCCCTGCACGATTAGCGGCACGGGATCCGAGCCGGGCAATTGCCACAAAGCGGCCAGCGTGAGCGAGGCGAGCTGGCGCGCCTGGGCCGTGATGCAGGCGCGGGCAACCGGGTCGCCCTCCTGCGCGGCCTTGTCCACCACCCGGGCCAACGCCGCCAATTCCTGGCGCGACGCCACGAGGGACCAGGGAATGAGCGCTTCGGAATCGGCAAGCTTCAAGGCTTCCGGGAGCAATTGCTGCAGGGGAGTTTTCGCGCCCACCCCGTCTTCCGCACGGGCGATGGCCCGCAGCGCGGCGACGGCAATCTGATAAGCGCTGCCCTCATCGCCCATCACGGGCCCTCTGCCACCGACACGCACGAAGCGATGGGTACCGTCGTGCACCAGGATGGACGCCCCGGTACCGGCGATGACGAGCATGCCGGGGCTGTCGGGGAAATGGGCGTAGGCAAGAGGATGGAGATCGGTTGTGATACAGAGGGCGCCCAGGCGGGGCACGGCCGCGAGCTGGGAGGCGATGTCCTGGGCGATGCGCCGCGACATTACACCGGCAACGCCGGCCAGGACGGTCACGTTGTGCACATCGGGCGGAATCAACTCACGGGCCAGGGAAGCAATGACACCCGCCGTGGTGGCTACGCCATAGGCCAGGGGGTTCGAGGGCCCCGCGACCGACTCGGCAACGAGGCGATCATCCTCGTAGAGTCCGGCGCTGGTTCGGGTGCCGCCGCCTTCGAGTGCGAGGTACCAGGCCATCAGCCCGCACTCCACGGGATGGTGGTGCGGGCATCGGGGGCATAGGGGAGATCATCATCTGCTATGGGCACGTCGGTCGAGAATTCCCCGGCTGTGTAAACTGCGGTTTTGACTGCCGCGCATTGTACACGAATCGGGCACGGCCGTGATAGTTGCGCCACGCCGGCTTGGATTCATAAACTAAGTGCAACAGGGTCTCGTTTCCCTGTTTGTCACTGTGGTCATGGCTTGCCGAATGTAGGACATGGCCCCTCTGGGAGCAACAAGGCGCTCTTGGGGGCTTTTATGGGGCGCGGAGCGTAGCCCGTGTTCGCCGCAGGCGAACTGCCCGAAGGGCAAGGGCGAAGTGGAGCGCCCCATAAAAGCGGTCGCTCCGTTTCCGGGGGGATCGCAGGCAAAAAAAGAGGACATCGCGTTGGACTTTCGGTATTCTTCATCTGCTAGAAATCCGAACCCGAAAGCGAACACCACGATGTCCTATGTTCATTTTACATCAATTCAACGCGGCGAAATAAGCGCCTACCTGGCCGCAGGCTATTCCAATGCGCAGATAGCCCTTCAGCTTGGCCGTGACCGGTCCAGCGTTGGCCGGGAAATCAAGCGGAATTCGACCAACGGCGTCTACGACCCACTCCGGGCTCAGGCGCGCTACAACGAGCGGCGCAAGGAGTGCAGGCCCGCGCGGAAACTCGACTATGCGCCACTTCGGTCTTACGTCTTCGACCGCATCACGGACGGGTGGACCCCCGAAACCATCGCCGGACGCCTGCCGCTGGATTCTCCAGAGGACCCCAGGATGCGAATCAGCCACGAAGCGATTTACCAGTCCATTTATGGGGACGAGCGCATGCACTGCCTCATCAAGGAACTACCCCAGGCCAGGCCCAGGCGCAGGAAGCGAGGGCAGGGAAAGACCGGGCGTGCAACTGTCATTCCCAACCGAGTGGGCATCGAACACCGCCCGCCCGAAGTGGACGAACGCAAACGCCACGGCGACTGGGAAGGCGACCTCATTGTAGGCGCTGGCCAGTCGGGCTACCTGCTCACGTTCGTCGAACGGACGGCCCTGCATACCATGATTCGAAAGCTCGATACGAAGAACGCCGAACAGACCGCGGAAGCCGCCATCGATGTCTTTATGGACATGCCAAAATCCTGGATAAAGACGATTACTTTCGACAACGGATCCGAGTTCGCGTGGCACGAAAAAATAGCGCGGGAAACCGGAGCCGACATCTACTTCGCCGCCCCTTACAGCTCCTACCAGCGGGGGACAAACGAAAACACCAATGGACTCATACGAAGATTTCTCCCCAAGAAAACCCGCTTCGACAGCATCACCCCGGAACAAATAAACATCATCGAGGACTACCTGAACAACAGGCCAAGAAAAAAGTTAGGCTACCGAACGCCAAATGAAGTCTTCTATTCCCAACGAAAAGAACAGCATGTTGCACTTAGAGCTTGAATCCAGGCTCCTTTGGCAATAGAAGTGGCAGACCCAGGTAGCATATCTTCAGTGTATTGTCTATTTCTGTGCACCGCACCCCGATCTTACTCAATTGCAGATCATGCACGGCCTTTAAACTTCTGTCATGTGGAATGCGGAAGCCCTCTGATTCACGGCAAGAGATGTGCTGAAGGAAAATGCCTTCTTCGTCGATTTCAACACTTAATGGAAATCGGTCCGAAACAGAGTTTCTAATTACTGCCGCCGGGGCGCCACGGGATGCTTTAGTCCATTGCACTTCAATGAGCTGTACTATGGCCGTCATCGGTTATGGTCTCGCAAAAGAGTGGCAGATCTCCCACGGCTCCCGGACTTGGCGCAGGGGTCACGGAGGATGTTTTTACACCGCCGCTGGCATATCGTTCCAAGTACGACCCTCCAGAACACGCCCGGCCTTCTTCTTGTTCTTTCCGCCCCATTGCTTGAAGAAAAACGGCACATCGGCGGCCACGCATTTGTCCCGAATTGCCGTTACCCATTCCGGTTTCATTTCTCGGGCTTTCGGGCCGGATTCGCCGCCGACGATTACCCAGTCGATGTCGTCTAGGGCGAGATTGAGCAGCGGCCCGAGGAGCGGCTCCAAGGAGAGGAATTTCACATGCGCCCCGCATTCGCGCAATTCGTCGATTCGCGGCAAGTAGTCCTCGTTCTCGACACTGGTACCCATCCAGATATGGGGTGCCCAGGGGATGCGGTCGCTCAGGGATGCCAAACGTCCTGGCCGTTTGGTCAACAATTGATACCGGTGCCAATCCGCCCTGTTCATTACATCGAACACCCTCGAAATGAACTCGAAGGGAACATCCTTATGGAAAAGGTCGCTCATGCTGTTGACGAAGATGGTCTGCGGCTTTTTCCAGGTCAACGGCAATTCCAGCGCGTGCTCGTGCAGAGTCAGCTTGAAGGCGTTGCGGTAGTTTGGGGAGCCCATGGCCTGCAATCGCTTCGCCATGCGCTCAGCATAGCAGTGCTTGCAGCCGGGGCTAATCTTGGTGCAGCCGGTGAGGGGATTCCAGGTGGACTCGGTCCACTCTATGGAGGATTGGGTGGCCATACTTGAAGGGAATTCCTCTTGAACATACTTGAACGAGTGAAGTGTAACATCGGGGAAAGTCCCGGCGCGACGCTCTTCGCCACCGGTCTTCGCGTCACTGACCCAGAGAGCCGACTCAAACTTCGCTCTTTGCGGACTCATCATGACACGATGACAGCGGGCGTAGAATGGGTTATACTTTGGACAGGATTTATGAGAAAGGTCTCTTCTGATGACATACACAGGCCATATCGAGGCGGGCAAAGTGGTTCTAGACGAACCCGCACGGATTCCAGAGGGGGCTCGCGTCCGGATTGAAGTTCTGTCTTTACCCGCCACGGCAACGGTGGCCGGTCCAGTTCCCAGCCTGGCGGAGCAGTTGGCGGGCGTCATTGGCAAGGCGGAACAGCTTCCGGTGGATTGGTCGGAGAACCATGACCGGTACTTGCGGGAAGAACATGCCGGATGAGCCTCGTGTTTGTGGACACATCGTTTTATCAGGCGCTCCTTAACCCGCGCGACCAGTGGCACGGAATTGCTGTAGCTTTTTCGAGGGAGTTTCGGGGAAATACGGTGACCTCCGAGTACGTCCTCTGCGAGCTCGGGGCGCTGATGTCGCCGCCCCATCTGCGCCGAGTCTTTGTCGAGTTTGTGGGCGCACTCGCTTCGTCGCATCTGGTGGAGGTCAGTGCTGCGTCTCCCGAGAGTTTTCAAGCGGGACTTGAGCTTTTTGCGGACAGGTTGGATAAAGAATGGTCATTGACCGACTGTGTGTCTTTTGCAATGATGAAGCAACGTGGCATCGTCGAGACGCTTTCTTTTGACCACCATTTTGAGCAGGCGGGATTTGGGTTGCTTCCGGGGCGTCGATAGTAAATTGCTCGCGTGGCACGTTTGTACTTTGAAGACCAAATGAATGAAGGGCCCCGCCGGAGGGAACGGCTCCGGGCAATCAAAGTGGGGAGTTTCCCATGGGGTTTGAGATTAAGCACGCTGAGGATAGAAGCGAGTCCTTCGCTGATTATTGGTACAACATCTACAAAGATGGTCACTTGATTGCGCAATACTGGCACGACTATCGCGGCGATTATCACGGCATTGAATTTAACAACGGAATAGCCGAAGACGACCCAGTGGGGCGCATGGTCGAGTTCATTGTCGGAGGTGGGCCGCAGCCGCTGAGGTTGTCTGAGAAGGCAATTGCGTATCTCAATCAAAGGCTAGCCGAATAGGTCATGCATTGTGTCGCGCGCCACGGTGATGGACAGTATTAATCCGATCCTTTTCGCCGGTGACTTTGGGTGGCACTCGGCGTTGCGTTTGGCGGTTGGGACACACCGCTCGTTCGAATGGTCGGTGGTGGATCGGATTTCAACCGCGAGAGGCACACGAATGCTCGTTCCTCGCAATCGCGTGGCACGTCTGTTGATTTGAAGCCATCTCTGAATGGAGACGCCCCGCTGGAGGGTGTCCAGCGGGGCGTTTTTCACAGCCGTGATCCGCCTTCGGCGGATGCCACATTCTTTTATCGCGCTGCTGCGCGTACTACTCACACAACTCAAAAATCCCCGCGCCGCCCATGCCTCCGCCGATGCACATGGTGATGAGGCCGTACTTGACGTTGCGGCGTTTCATTTCGTGGAGGAGGGTGGCCACCAACTTTGCACCGGTGCAGCCCAGGGGATGACCGAGGGCGATGGCACCGCCGTTGACGTTGACAATGTCTTCGGAAAAGCCCATCTCGCGGACGACGTGGATGGTCTGGGTGGCGAAGGCTTCGTTGCATTCGACGAGGCCGAGATCTTCAGGCTTGATGCCGGCCTGTTCGCAGGCTTTTTTGATGGCGGGCACCTGGGGCGGGCCGAGGTATTTTGGGTCGCCGGCCTGGACGCACCAGGCGCGCATTTTACCCAGAGGCTTGAGGCCGTGCCTCTTCACGGCTTCGCCGCTGGCGAGGACGCAGGCGGCCGCGCCGTCGCTGGTCTGGCTGGAGTTGCCTGCGGTGCACACGCCGCGATCATGGGAGGCGGCGAAGGCAAGGCGGAGTCCGGCGAGGACTTCGGCGGTGGTTTCGGGGCGGGGGCCTTCGTCGGTGTCGAAGGTAAAGGTGCCGCCATCGGGGGTGCGCACTTCGACGGGGACGATCTCGTCTTTGAATTTTCCGGCGGCTACGGCGGCCCCGGCGCGCTGCTGGCTGCGGGCGCCCCAGGCGTCGGCCTGCTCGCGGGTGATGTTGAAGTCGCGGGCTACGTTGTCGCCGCAGTTGCCCATGGCGATGAAAATCTCGGGCAGTTCTTCGGCGAGGGTGGGGTTGGGGGTGACTTTGTTGCCGCCGCCGCCAACCATGCTCATGGATTCGGTGCCGCCGGCCACGGCGACATCCAGCATGCCGCATTCGATCTTCGCGGCGGCGATGGCGAGGGCCTCGGTGCCGGAGGAGCAGAAGCGGTTGATGGTGAGGCCGCTGACGCTCTGGGGGAGTCCGGCGCGGAGGAGGGCGATGCGGGCCACGTTCATGCCCTGCTCGGCTTCGGGCGTGGCGCAGCCGATGACGACGTCGTCAATGGCGGCGGGGTCGATCCCGGCGGCGTCGACGGCGCCCTTGATGGCGAAGGCGGCGAGGTCGTCCGGGCGTGTGAGGCGGAGGACGCCCCGGCCCGATTTTCCCACGGCGGTGCGCTTGGCGGATACTACGTATACGTTGTTCATCGTTATGTCCTTTCCGCGATCAATTGCGCAGCGGTTTATTGTTCATCAGCATGTATTGAATGCGCTCGGTGGTTTTCTCGGTGCCGCAGAGGCTGAGGAAACCTTCGCATTCGAGATCAAGCAGATCCTGCTCGGTGATCGGCGTTCCCGCGAGGCGATTGCCCCCGACGAGCACGTTGATGGCTTTGCTGGCGATGAGCGCATCGTGCTCGGTGGCCCAGCCGCTCTGCTGCATGTTCCACACGGCGGCCTTGAAGGCGGCGGCGGGGCCATCGCCCAAGGCCTTCAATCGCGGCGGGCGCGGGGGCGTGTAACCACTCACGACCAAACCACGGCATACGGCCTTGGCCTTGGCGATCTGGTGTTCGTAGTTCGGCAGCACGATATCGCTTTCGCGGAAGTAGCCCAGTTCGATGGCCTCGCGACCGCTGGTGCCCACTTTGGCCTGGCCGATGGCTTCAAAGGCGCGGCGGAGGTAGGGGAAGGGATCGGTGTAGACGTTGTCCGGGCAATACTCCATCGCGCGAACGTGCATTTCCTTGCAGCCGCCGCCGCCGGGAATAAGGCCCACGCCCATTTCCACGAGGCCGGCGTAGGTCTCGCCCGCGAGCACGACCTTCGCCGTGTGCTGGCAGATTTCCACGCCGCCGCCGAAGGTGTAGTGGTGGGGCGCGGCGACGATGGGTCGGCGGCTGTATTTCATCCGCATGCCGGTGCCCTGAAGGGCGCGGACGGCCTGCTCCACGCGCTCCCAGTTCTGTTGCATGATTTCGCCGAGGATCAGGAAGATATTCGCACCCGCGCAGAAGTGGGGGCCCTGATTGGCGATGACCATGCCCTCGAACTGGCCCTCGTCCAGCAGATCCACCCCCGCGTTGAGCATGGCGGTGAGGTCGGGGTCGATGACGTTCATCTTGCAGTGGAATTCGCAGCAGACGATGCCATCGCCGAGATCGACGAGGCTTGCGCTGTCGTTCGTCTTCACTACATTGGTGGAAGTTGTCTTGATATTGGCCAGGCGGATTTCGTTCGGGTTCTTCGGTACGGCCTTGTAGCCGCTGCCGTCGAAGAATTCTTCCACGCCGTTGTTCACGCGGTAGAAACTCGAATTGCCCGAAGCCTTCAGCGCTTTTGCGATGGCGGGCAACTCCACGCCGATGGCGGCCATCTTCTCCGCGACCACATCGAAGCCCAGGAGGTCCCAGGTTTCGAAAATGCCCTTCTCCCAGGCAAAACCCCACTTGACCGCATTGTCGATATTCACAATGTCGTCGGCAATCTCGGGAATGCGATTGCCCGCGTACTGCGCGAGGTTGGCGAACTGTTTGAAGACGAACTGAGAGCCCTTGTCCTCGCCGAGGTACATCACCTTCAGTTTGTCTTCGATTTTTTCCAGATTGCGCACCGCCCCGGTGCATTCAAAGCGCGGCTTGATCGGTGCGCGATATTCCAGGGTTTCCAGATCGATGCCCAGAATGATCGCTTTGCCCTTTTCGTCGCGCTCTTTCGTTTTCTTGTAGAAACCCGAACCGCTCTTGTCGCCCAGCAGGCCCTTCGCGACCATCCCGTCGAACCAGGCGGGGCCCGACATGATATCGTGGCGCTCGTCATTTGGACAGCCATTGCGCACATTGCCCGTCACGGCGTGGAGGGTGTCCAGGCCCACCAGATCGGCGGTGCGGAAGGTGGCGGAGGAGGCGTGGCCAATGGCCGGCCCCGTGAGGGCGTCCACCTCTTCCACACTCAGGCCGTCTTTCACCATTTCATGGGCGGTGAACTGAAAGCCGAAGGTCAGGAGGCGATTCGCCACGAAGTTGGGCGTGTCCTTGGCGTAGACAATGCCCTTGCCCAGGACGTTCTCGCAGAAGTCCGCCATGGTGGCGATGACTTCCTGTCTTGTCTTTGGTCCGGGGATGATTTCCAGCAGTTTCATGTAGCGCGGGGGATTGAAGAAGTGCGTACCCACGAAGTGGGCGCTCATCTCATCGTCCATGCCCTCGGCCATGGCCTTGAAGGGGATGCCGCTCGTGTTTGAGCTGAGGATGGTGCCCGGCGTGCGGTGCTTCGCCACGCTCTCGAAGACCTTCCTCTTAATGTTCAGGTCTTCTTTCACCACCTCGATGATCCATTCGCAGCCCGCGATCTTCGCCATGTCGTCGTCGAAGTTGCCCGTCTCGATCATATCGAGGACGGAGGGCGAATAGGCGGGGGCCGGCTTTGCCTTCAGCAGGGCGGCTTTCGCGCCATCGGCGATGGCATTGCGCTTCGCACGCTTCTTCTGGTCCTTCTCCGGCAGGTTCGGCGGCACGATGTCCAGCATGATGCTGGGGACACCGCAATTGGCCAGGTGCGCGGCAATGGCGGCACCCATCACGCCGGAGCCGAGCACGGCAACGCGCTTGATATTACTCATGGATTTGCTTCTCCTTTTAGACTCGCCCGTGTGCCTTGCGGCGTACTTACCGGTCGTTAGACCCACCCCCCATCCTACAGGCCCTTGCCGCGGTGCGTCAAGGCCTTGTGGGCGGGGAGGTTCACTTGCTTCATGGGGCTTAGCTTAAACTATTTGGGCTCGTGTTGGTAGTGACGAAGACCGAAGCGACGGCCAGGGCAGGTTATACGGTATACTGAGACGGCAGCACTGAAGTTTGCCGGTCCCCACGGTCATCAACTGCTCAGGAGCATTCACGTCATGCATGACCCACTATTGTCGTTGCGGCGCCTTGGTATATGCGCGCTTGCACTGATCACCGCTTGCCTGAGTTCCTGTTCCCCGCCTGAAATCGCCCGCATTCCGGTCCAGTTCACCGGCGGTCACGACACCGACCCCGTGGATCATGGTCGTCCCGTGGTGCTCATCGCGGCGGCCCTGGGCGTCGAGCCTGACGTGTTCCGACAGGCCTTCAGCGGCGTTAATCCGGCGCCTGCGGGGACGGCGCCGAGCGGCGAGCGGGTCCACGAGAACAAGGCGGTGCTGCTGGCGACCCTGGGTCCCCTTGGCGTGACCAATGCGCGGCTGGACGAGGTTTCGGACTACTATCGCTATTCGCCGGGCCCCGGCGAACTTTGGAAGGTGCGCGAGGCGGAGGCGGTTGCCCTGGTGAAGCAGGGGCAGATCATTGGCTTCGAGATTGAGGATGGCGGCGCGGGCTACACCACGCCGCCGACGATAAGAGTCTCGGGCTTCCCCAGCCTTCGCGTGGCGGCGCAGATGCACTTTGGCACGGACCTGAAGACCAATGGCTCGATCAAGGGGATGAGCGTGGCGGATTGAGGAGGAATCTGACTGATCTGACGGATTGGACCGATCTGATCGGTCAGATCAGTCCGATTCGTCTGATATACGGTATCTTTCCGAGCGCCCGACGGGACTTTCCGGGTATAATAGGCAGAACCCCGACGGAAGCCCCATGAACGACCTTGAACAGATAGTCCGCGCCGCGCAAGAAGGCGACACCAAAGCGTTTACGACGCTGGTGTCGCGCTTTGAGCGTTTTGCGCTGGATCGCGCCCATGCCTGGGTCAATGATCGGCACCGGGCCGAGGAAATCGTGCAGGAGGCCTTCCTGGAGGCGGCCCTGAAGCTGCACCAGCTCGATACGCCCGTGGCCTTTGCCTCATGGTTCAAGCGGATTGTGGTGAAGCAGTGCGACCGGGTGACGCGGCTCAAATCCCACCCCACGGTGGAATTGACGGCGGCGTCGGGCGCGCAGGACCTGGCGCCTCTGGCCCCGGCGCGCATGGCGTCGGACGGTCGCAACTCGCTCGTCGCCCTGGCCCTCACGACCCTTTCCCCCGACCAGCGGGATTTGATCCATGCGGTTTATTGGGAAAATGAGCCCCAGAAAGACCTCGCCGAGCGCCTGGGCCTGCCCCTGACCACGGTGAAGAAGCGCCTCTACACTGCGCGGCAGAAGATGGCGGAGTTTCTCGGCCAGACCGCCGCGAACGAGCGCGACGATGCGCCCGACGAGAGCGAGGCCTTTCCGCGCGATGTACAGATTTTCATGGCGGCGTGGCACGGCCATGCGAGCCGCGTGGAGACGCTGCTGGCGGAATCGCCCGAGCTGGCCGAGGCTACTAACGACGAGGGCCTTTCTCTGCTGCTTTTTGCGGCTCATGCGGCCCACTACTCCGGCAATGATCGCGTGGTGCAGATGCTCCTGTCGCGCGGCGTGCGACCGGGGCGTTTCGAGCGGGGCGCGCTGGGTATCCCCTCCAATCCGCTGGCCGGCACGATAGATTTCGCCGGACCCTGGCGGCGCACCGCGCTGCACTGGGCCGTGTGCGGCGGACATCTCGGACTCGCGAAGGAACTCATCCTGCGCGGCGCCAATCCCAACCTGCCCGATCAATGGGGCTGCACGGCGGTTCACCTCGCGGCGGACTTCGGTCACGGTGATGTGCTCTCTTTCCTGCTGGGCGCGGGCGGCGATCCGCGCCGCGTGATGAACAACGGCAAGGGCCTCATGCACCTCGCGGCGGGACACCCGAGCCGGGGACTTATCGGTATTGCGCGTAACGCGGGCCTCTCGCTCGATTTGTTTGCCGCCGCTTCGCTGGGCGATCTGGACCTGGCCCACCGCTTGATACGGCGGGATTCGGACAGCGTGAACCAGCGCCTGAAAATCGGTGCGTCGCCCCTCAATATCGCCGCCGAGCGCGGACACGAGGAATTGGCGGAGTACCTGATCGCGCGCGGGGCCAAGCTGGATCCCATCAGCGCCATCGCCCTCGGGCGCAACGAGGCCCTGCTGGAGATGCTGGCGCAGCAGCCGGGCACCATCGACAAACACGCGGGTTCCTTCGGCTTTACACCACTCCACGCGGCTTCGGTACGCGGCCAGGACGGCCTTGTGCGGCTCCTGCTCCACCAGGGCGCGGAAGTGAACCGCTGCGACCGGATGTTTCGGAAGACGCCCCTCCAAGAGGCGCTGTTTTTCGGGCGCGAGAGCGCCGCACGGCTGCTGTATCTCCACGGCGGGCGGATGGGGGTGGGGAAGGGGAATTAAGAATTGAGAATTGAGAATTGAGAATTACGAATTAGGGCATCAGCGCAATTTGCTCAGGCCGAAAAGCCGACTACGGGGTGCCACCCGTACGCGGCGGAGCGAAGCGGGGGAGCTTACGGGTGAGATGACTTTGGCGAGGGGCGCCACTGTCCGTCGGAGAGATCTTCCCTAATTGCAGTTCCATCACCCGCAAACTTGGTCGCTCAGGCTCCCGCGTGTGCGGGTGGCACCCTGGGTTGGTTTTCACGACCTCACGGGTATGTGTCCAATCTTGTCCATCCTGTATATCCTGTCCAATCAGTCTTCTTTCACTTGCTCGAAATGCCCCCAAAGCCGTATACTTCCCCCACGCCCTTCCCAGATTTTCCCCGCCGTGTATCTCGTTGCCGCCCGTGCGGGTCTTTAGTTGCAGTTTGCCCGAGAACCATCGCTGGCGGTGCCAGCCACCATAGCACCGATACAAGGAGAACACCCCATGGCAATCGCCGAAATCGACATTTTCCCGGCCATCGACGCCGAACTGCCCTACAAAGTCGCCGACATGAGCCTGGCCGACTGGGGACGGAAGGAATTGGACCTGGCCGAGATCGAGATGCCCGGTCTCATGGCCATCCGCGAACGCTATTCCAAGGACAAGCCCCTCACCGGCGCGGTCATCATGGGTTCGCTCCATATGACCATCCAGACGGCGGTGCTCATCGAGACGCTGGTGGCCCTGGGTGCCGAAGTGCGCTGGGCGAGCTGCAACATCTTCTCGACGCAGGATCACGCGGCGGCGGCCATCGCCAAGGCGGGCGTGCCCGTGTTCGCGTGGAAAGGCGAGACGCTGGAGGAATACTGGTGGTGTACCTACCAGGCCATGCTCTTCTCCGGCGGCCGCACGCTGAACATGATCGTGGACGATGGCGGAGACGCTACGCTGCTGATCCACCGCGGCTATGATTTCGAAGAGCACTACAACGCCCACGGCGTGCTGCCCGACATCTGCACGGACAACGACGAGATCCGCATCGTGGATTCGCTGCTGCACCGCGTCCACGCCGACGACCAGAACATCTGGCACCGCACGGTGGAAAACTGGATCGGCGTCTCCGAGGAGACCACGACCGGCGTGCACCGCCTCTATCACATGATGAAAGAGGGCAAGCTTCGCACCCGCGCGATGAACGTGAACGACTCCGTCACCAAGTCGAAGTTCGACAACCTCTACGGCTGCCGCGAGTCCCTCGCCGACGGCATCAAGCGCGCGACCGACGTGATGATCGCCGGCAAGGTGGTCGTGGTCGCGGGCTACGGCGACGTGGGCAAGGGCTGCGCCGACGCGATGAAGGGCCTGGGCGCCCGCGTGATGGTCACCGAAATCGACCCCATCTGCGCGCTTCAGGCGGCGATGGAAGGCTACCAGGTGCTCACCATGAACGACGCCGCGCCCCAGGGCGACATCTTCGTCACCACCACCGGCTGCTGCGACGTGATCACCCTGGACCACATGAAGGCCATGAAGAACAACGCCATCGTGTGCAACATAGGCCACTTCGACTCCGAGATCCAGATCGCGGCCCTCGAGCGCGAGCCCGGCGTGACCGAACTGGAAATCAAGCCCCAGGTGGACAAGTTCACCTTCCCGAACGGCAACTCCATCATCGTGCTGGCCAAGGGCCGCCTGGTGAACCTCGGCTGCGCCACGGGTCACCCCTCCTTCGTGATGTCCAACTCCTTCGCGAACCAGACCCTCGCCCAGATCGCCCTTTTCACCAAGACCAGCGAATTCGAAATCGGCAAGGTCTATACCCTGCCCAAGACGTTGGATGAAGAAGTGGCCCGCCTCCACCTGGAAAAGCTCGGCGTGAAGCTCGACGCGCTCACCCCCGCCCAGTCCAAGTATATGGGCATTCCGGTGGAAGGCCCCTACAAGCCCGAGCACTACCGCTACTAATCGGCGGTTGGATTGAGATTGAAGAGCCCGGTGCGCGGTTGCGCACCGGGCTTTTTCAATGAGGACGGAACTGCTGCCGCTCGGTGACAACCTCCGGCTCATCGGGTATACTGAGAAAGGTGAACAGAAAGGACGGTCAGCATGACATACACAGGTCATATCGAGGCAGGCAAAGTGGTGCTTGACGAACCCGCGAGAATTCCGGAAGGCACGCGGGTCCGTATTGAAATTCTATCCGTCTCAACTGCGGCGGTGGATTCCGGCCAGGGGCCAAGCCTGGCAGAGCAATTGGCGAGTGTCATCGGCAAGGCGGAGCAGCTACCTTCGGATTGGTCCGAGAATCATGATCGCTACTTGCGGGAAGAGCATGTCGGATCTCGAATAACCACGTGATAATTTCTATGCGGTTTCCAATATAACGGGGAGTTGACTGTGAGAATCTCTTTGCGGCACGTCTTGACTACGGGTTTATTTTGTGTTCTCACTTTTGCTGCTACGTACTTTGCTCGCTCTCCCGCGCTTGTTGAACCCACTTTCCCTTCTGGAACATCGGCAACTTCATCAACTGGAGCCAAATTCGAGCGGGAAGTGGTAACTCCCGCGCCAGCGCTACCTACTGATGAATGTAAGGCGTTGCATGTGGAGATCGAGAGACTACAGAGCGAATTGGCTCGATTACAGGCCGAAATGTCGGAACTAGAGAAAGCCGCCGTTCAAGGTTTTCTTACCTCGATGGCTAAACGGATCGACGACAATGAGGCCGCAGCCATCGGCGCTCAGGAAGCGACAGCAGACACGGCGCGGCGTGCGAGCCTTCGGAGCGGTGAAATGTTTGGCGGCTTTTCCGATATGTTGTTGCTATTGCATGATCTTAGTCGGATGGGCGATGCCGGAGTCGAAGGTCTGATTGCATATCTACAAGACCCAATTGTAAGTCCTCAAGACCGCGAGTCGGCGATTAATATGCTTACTTATCTTCCCACGAAAGCCAGCCTGGACTTTCTCATGCAGCCTCATGCCGAACTCGATTATGCCGGGTTTACCGAATTGAGCGACGACGGGATTCTCCCCTTCCTCGAACGTCTTCCTACCGGTGACGTCGCGGCGTATATTCCAGAGATCCGGGAGTATATTGACCAGTCACTGGAGTCCGGGTCTTCGAGCAGGGGCATTTTGGCCCCACTTGTCGCGCTCGCTTTGATCCATGACGATGCAGAGTCGCGGCGCATGCTTCGCGGACTTCAAGGAAATGATGCGCAGGTTACCGCGGCCATAATATCCGCAAGTTCGCTTGGCACACCGGAGGCCACTCGATTCGTCGAAGAAATTGCAACGACCCATCCAAGTGCCGACGTACGCAACAGAGCGCAAGAGTTACTGGGCGGGGAATGAGGTTTCCACACGTTACCACTGTTCTCCCCGCGGTAAGGCGGGAAAACAAGGGATATCAGCGGCCCCTTTAGACACCCCTGCGCTGCCCGAGCGCTACGATCTCGACCGTGTAGTTCACGCGCCGTACTGCTCGCGAATTTCACGTGCCACTTGCTCAAACGACAAGGGTTCACCGGGCTCGGTCATGGCAGCGTCATAGTCCCGAATGTCGTCCAACTCTTCCAGGTCATCGAGAACTTTCTCCCATTCGCCTAGCGGCAGAATGATCGATCTCCTCGCGTGCGATTCATCAACAATGTACTGTGGGTGAAGTGGAATCATCGTGCGGCCCTGTTTGCGATATACGCGCGATACGGACGGCTCGGCTCGTCCTTGCGCCCGGCAACAATCGCAAGGTCCGCCAAGTCGCGCCCGAATTCTTTGTCTTGTGCAATTCGAACTATGACGGCGTCTCGTTCCGATTTAGGCAACGCTTTCAGTACGGCCACGAAGCCCTCTGCCGTTGTTTCGGCTTTTGTCATTTGCCGGGTCTCCTTTATGTATGCCCTATTCTACCAGAAGTGGAAGTTGAACGACTTGATTCGTAATCGTTCATGGCACTCCATAGGGACTGACGCGGACCCATGTTCCGTGGTAGCGGAAAAGCCGATAAATTTAAGGGGTTCTTACACGGGCATTGTATGCCGCGAGGTCCGTGGCTGTCCCGTCGTGGCCCGAGCGCACCCCGCGCAAACGCAACGCCCGTATTCAGGGCCGGTGTCGCGGACTGGGGTGCGTGCTGGTATATCCCGTGCATTTCCCTGACGACGGGACAGTCCTTCATGAGGCTTCGCCTCACCCATAGAGGATGAAAATCGTGCCGGGTTCTACCCCCCCTACCCCCCCGCAAGCGGGGGGGACCAAGAGGTGCCCTTTGGTGAGTAGCATTCCCCCCGCTTGCGGGGGGCCAGGGGGGTAAACTCCCGCGTTTGGTAAAGATCTTCTCGAAATTCTGGTTCCGCCGCCCGTGTATTTTCAGAGCAGCCACGGACATGCGAGTCACTGTCGCTCGGATGCGGATATCTTTAGGTCTACTATGCCGACGCGACCGTAGTGCACCGGTCCGCGTCAGTCCCTTCGCACAGCCCTATCGAGAGACATTCCGATAGTCACCCCCACGGCATAGCAGACCAAATCACTCCAAAGAAAACCGAAACCCAACACGAGACCACCAATCGTTGTTGCGCGAATCCCATCGATCCAGGGGGCGTGGTAGAGCTGGCTCAGTTCTACCAGGAAGGCAACCCCCAGCGCCATCGCGCCCCGGATCCAAAGCCGGGCATCGGGGCGCAGGGCGCTGACGCCGAGAAAAACGAGAAGCGCCCACAGGGTGTCACCCGCGTATTCGGCCAGGAAGGCCGGCAGCGAGTCACCGAAGCGCCGCGACGCCAACCCGAGCAGCGCGACGACTATCGCGCACAGCAGATAGGCGAGCGATTTACCACGCGCTATTCGCAGGATCCCGAACCTTATGGCGTCGGCTTCTTCGCTTGCGCACGGTCCATGCGGTGTTTCCAGTCTTCGAGGTAGTCCACGCGCCATTTGTTCACCGTCACCGCGCCGGGCTTGTCCTTGTGCTTTAAGGCCGGATCAGGGCTGTCGTGCCAGTAGGTCGGGCGAGCTTCCGGTTCGGGGCGGATGTAGGCACCGCCCCAATGCTCCGCTTCCGGCGTGGCGGGATCGCCGTGAAGCATATAGAGCACGCTCGGCGTGTCGCCCATCTTGATGTCGGATTTCTGCACCATGAACAGTTCGCCCAGCGCGCCGTGCCCCGCCACGTGGAGTCTGGGAAACTCTACATTGCCCCATTCCCCGTCCTGGTTGCCGCCCATGTACATGCCGCGAAAGGTGAAGTCGCTTTCGATCCACCACAGATCGGGGTGGTTGTTGAAGAGGTAATTGCGCGACTTCCGGTCCTGCGACGTGTTCCAGGAGCCAATGAAATGAACGCGAATCTTCGTCTTAATCGCCGGATTCGCATGGACCGCCTGGGCCACATCGGTGATGGAGCCCCAGACGAGCACGTAGAGCGGACGCGGGTCGTCGGCCAGGGCGCGTTCGACGAGCAGCTTTGCCCCTTCGCTCGGCGCTTCCGGCACGTCGCCCGGCTGTGGATCGATCGCGCCCTGGCGCACCACGGCGCGCAGCGCATCCGGCGTCGGGTAATCCGTCGACCAGGTGCGCAGGTTGTCGTAGTCCTTTTCATAGGCCGCGATGGCTTCCAGGATATGTTCCGCGCGGCCTTTGTCCGGCGGCGAACTGATCAGGCCCTCGGTGTCGAAGTGATCGGCATAGACCAGATAGTGCACCATGGATTGAAAGTCATCCGGGTCGCTGCCGCCGATGTCGGTGGAGACGAAGACGCGGGGCTTGGCGGCATCCTCGGCGCTTGCCGTGGAGATCATGCCGCACAGGGCGAGTGCGACGGTAATGAGGGCGATGGCGACTCTCATGGGTTTCCTACCTTTCCGGGGACGATGTGACCTTGCGCGGCCTTAACCCAGCGCCATGATTCGACAGGCGTGGGACTTAACATTATGTTCTAGTACTGTATCGAATACGTTCAACCAAAGCTCATTTTAACCGTTTTTCCGCAACAGGACAATGCGCCCCAGAGGAATTTTCTGAGTCAAGCGATCACGCCGGTCGAAGCAGCGGTTCCTCGCTGGGTCTGACGCGGCACGGCGTGCGCTCGACTTGTCGGGGTGGCGCCCCGTTACTTCGCAACTTGGGGTATAATCCGGCGCGGCACGGCGCTCTTACCCGAGGCAATGTCGCTTTTCCCCGTACCGACCGAGGTCCCAACTCATGTTCAATCTCGCCGTCCCCTGGTGGGAATTTATCGTTCGCGGTGTCGTCATCTATGTCTTCCTCCTGGTGCTGCTGCGCGTCACGGGGAAGCGCCAGATCAGCCAGATGTCGCCTTTTGATCTCGTGCTGCTGTTAATCCTCTCGAACGCGGTGCAGAATTCGATGAACGCGGGAGACAACTCCCTTGCGGGCGGCATGATCAGCGCCACGACGCTGGTGGTGCTGAACTATGCCCTGGCGATGGCGACCTTCCGGAGCAAGCGGCTGGAGCGGTTGGTGGAGGGGCGTCCCCAGTTGATTGTCCACCACGGCAGGGTCTTTGAGGATGTGATGCGCTCGGGCAACATCACGCGGGAAGAACTGGACACGACGCTACGGGAAGCCGGGTTCTTTTCAGTGAAGGACGTGCGGCTCGCGGTGTTGGAGACGAATGGAAAAATCAGCGTGCTGGGGTATGACCGTTGACAGTTGACAGTTGACAGTTGACAGTTGACAGTTGACAACGATCATCCATTGTCCATTGTCCATTGTCCATTGTCCATTGTCCATTGTCCATTGTCCATTGTCCATTGTCCATTGTCAGTTGGATACCGCGGTCCCAGTCGCGCTATAGTTCTCTCCGGGAGACTCAACCGTACCGTCGGGGTTTGGTGGAGATCGTTTCGATGTCTGAAGATCGTGTTGATGCCGTACCTGAGCGGCGTCAGGGACGGGTGGCGGATTCCCTTCCCCCGTGTATTGCGGCGTTACCGGTGCGGGCCCTTCCCGCGGGTGAGGTGTTGATCGAGGAAAACTCCGTATCGGGGGCGCTGTATTTTCTGGATAGTGGTACGTTGGAAGTTCGCAAGGACGCGGTGCAGCTTGCGGAGGTGAGCGAGGTGGGGGCGGTCTTCGGGGAGATGTCGGTGTTGCTGCGCACCGTGCATACGGCGGCGGTAATCGCATCGACGGATGTGGAGGTGCGGGTGGCGATGGATCCGGAGTTGTTCCTGCGGGACAACCCGGAGGTGGCGCTCTATGTGGCGCGTATTCTGGCGCGGCGGCTGAATTCACTGAACCGGTACCTGGTGGACATAAAGCACCAGTTTTCAGATATGGATGATCACCTGGGGATGGTGGACGAGGTGCTTGGCGCGCTGATGAACAAGCACCCGCGCGATATCGACCGCCGCAGGCGAAGTTAAGCGGGAGAACGGACTTTCCTGTCCGTTTTCTTTTTTCGCGCAACTCCGTTGCGCCATACGCGGGCGGGAATACCCGCGCTCCGGTTTGCTAATACTCCGCTCGAGCCATCAGGGGCGCGTTGAGATCCACCTCTTCCGTGCCCATGGAGGAGACCCAGGTGGCGCGCATGGCGTCGAGGTCAAGCTCGATGAAGGACGGCACGGCACTGGTTTCGTGACCGGGATTGAATACCCAGGTATCGCCGATCTTGTCGACCCACGAGCCCTCCCGCTGAAAGGGCGAATTGTGCACGTGGCCGCTGAAAATGAACTGGGGGTTGTGCGCGGCGATAATCTCGTTGAGGTGAGCGTCGCCAAAGTGCTTCTTGCCGGTCCAACTCACCATGCTGGCGTCCGGCGGCGCATGGTGCAGCCAGAACCAGCGCTTGCGGGGTTTTTCGCGCTCGGCGTGGACAAATTCGCGCATGGCCTCCCGGGTCACGGGCCCGTCCCACCAGGGGCAGACCGTGAAAAGGTCGTCGGCCAGCGTGACGCTGTCGCCGTCGACGTGGAGGTTCTCCCGCCTGGCCTTCTTCAGCCAGCGGGCCACAAACTCGTTCTGCTCGTTCTGCGTATCGCCGTCGTGATTGCCGGAGGATACAAAAACGGGCACCTGAGCGCGGATTCGGTCGAGGTATTTGAGCACGACAACGATCTGGGCGTCCAAATCGACATGCCCGGCCAGATCGAGGAGATCGCCCGCGATAACCACCAGGTCGTAGTTCGCCGCGGCGCCCGCTACCCAGTCGAACTGCTTGAGGCTGTAATGTAGATCGGCAACAATGAGTATTCGCATGGGCATAGTGTACACACCGGCCCTGCAAAATTAAATATCTATCACAACACCGCGATTGATTGGCGTGACCGCGCCCTTCTATCATGTTGGCCCGCGAACTATTTCACGTATAAAGGATTAAACTCTTGAACACCCGTCGCTCCGGCCTTGTTGCTGTCATTGTGGTCCTCGCACTCAGCGCGTGCTCCGGGCCTTCCACGCCCCCGGTGGCAGTCGCCGCTCCCCCCGCCACACCCGCCAACGATGGGGCGTCGGCGCCCGGAATCACCGAAGATTCGTCCGAGGCCGGCGCGGTGTCTCCGCCGGAAGCGCCGACAGAGCCGGTTGTCGTCAACCTCGAAACATCGGTGGACCCATTTATTGGCTACTACGCCACGGAAGACTACGCTCGCCGGAGCGAGGGTTATGACTGGGTCGCCGTCGACATTGAAAAAATCGATGACCATTCGGCGTACGTCAAGGTGCGTTCCCGTGGCGACCGAAAGAATCCCACCTGCACCTTCGACGGCGTCGGCACGCCCGTCGACGGCACCACGCTGGAGGTCCAGGTGGACGGGCATCCGCTCCGATTCACGCTCGCGGGCAATGCCCTCACCGCCGCCGTGACGGCGGAGGACGACCGCTATCTCCTTTCCTACTTCTGCTCGGGCGGGGCAACACTGGAGGGCCCCTTCGTCCAGATTTCCGAACCAATGGACGCGGCGCAGGTGGCGCGGGAAGCCTATTCCACCACCCTTTCGCTGCAGCAGGTGACCTTTCAGATTTCAGCAAACGATACGCTACCCCGCGCCACGGTGGTCATCCGCCCGGAAGGTCTGACGGAGGACAGCCGGCTCGTGGTGACCCAGGTGGAGGGAATGGTGACCGGGGCCGAAATCGAAGATCTTAACGCGGATGGATGGCCCGAATTCTTCATTTATTCTCGCGGCATCGAACCCGGCGCGGCGGGCGGCATCATCGGCTACTCGGTGAATGGCGGCAAGTCCATGAGCGCCATCACCATCCCACCCCTGTCGGAAGAGGCCCGGATCGGGTATCGCGGGGGGGATGAATTCACGATCATCGAAACCAGCCTCGGGCGCCGCTTTCGGGTCTTTCGCGAGGGTGACCCCGATAACGCGCCGACGGGCCCCATGCGACAGTTGACCTACCACTTGACGGACGGCGAGACCGCGCGCACCCTGACGCTGGTCAGCATGACCGAGATCGAACTTCCGTGAATTCACCACAATATCTCCGCCCCCATGCGATTGCTCTGCTTGCCGCAATCTTCCTCGCCACGCCCGCCCCGGCCCAGCTCGGCCCGATGGGGGCGAAAGCCACGGCGCAGGAGGAAGAAAAAACCACCATGCCCGTCCCGCTGGACGACATCGAAGCGGATCGGGCCTGGGCGCAGCAACGGTTTGAAGAGGCGAGTGCGGGCCTGGCCGACGCCCGGGCCGCCGTCACGCGTCTGGATGCGGGGGCGCCCGACGGAATCGAGAGCAGCCTGAAGGAACTGGTCACGATCCAGGGGTATCGCGCCCTCGGCCTCAAGCAGCACCTGGACCTTCTGGCCGAAGTCGAAGTGACCCGACAGGAACTGAGGCAGCTTCGCGCCGACGAAATGACGGAGGCCGGACCGGAGGCCGGGCCCGAGGCCGTGCCCGAGGCGGCGGGCGCGGGCGGTATCATGGCGGCCCTGGCAATCTGGCAGGAGCTCGACGAGTTGAAGCAGCGGGAGGAGGCCGATAAGCTCCGCATAAACACCTATACGCGCGGCCGGGAGCAAGCCGACATCCTGCTGGAGCGGACCGCGCAGGACTATCGCCGCGCGCTGGAATCCCTGGAAGGCGCCAGGAACGACGAGGCCATCAAGCTGGCCCGCGCCGAGGTTGAGCTGCAGCGCGCGGCCCGGGAATTTGCCCGTGAACGGGTCTATTACTTCGCGACCCGCGAGCAGGCCCACGTGGACATCACGGCGCGCAATGAAATCCAGCATCGCAAGGCCGCCTGGCGCCTCGACAGGGTGGTCGGGCGCTTGTCGCTTCCCGAGGCCGATCTAAAGGCGCGGGAGGCGGCGATTCGGGCGGAAATAACGGAAATCGAAGCGACACTGGTCGTGCTGGCGCAAGAAGACAAAGTGCTGCAGGATCAACTGCAACGCGCGAAGGCGGCGTCCACACTCTCCGCGGAAAAAACGGAACCCCTCGCGGATCCGGCCCCGGACATGCACCTGCTCCTCGATCGCGCCGCAAATCTCCGGGCCACCATCGATGACCTGATCACCATCCACCTCGTCTGGCTGAACCTCGAACTGACCTGGTGGCAGCGGCGACATCAGTACGACACGAATCCCTCCGCCGATTTGCTGCGGCAGTCGAGTTACAGCATCGACACCAGCCTCAGCCAGGCCGCCGATCTGATCCGCCTGGTCAATTTGACCCGCGAGGATGTAAATCGGCAGTTGGCCAACGCAACCGCGCAGGGTCCCGAGCACGACGCCTACCGACAGGAATTGAACCGGCGCGCCGAACGCCTGACCCGTGGCGGTGAACTGGCGCGCGGCGTGGTGGCGTTCCTGTCGCTGTGGAAGGCCGAACTGGCTTCCGCCAGCGAATCGCTGGACCTCGGCGAGCGCACCGGGGCCTGGTTCGCCGCACGCAGGAGCGACGTCGAACATCTCTGGCACTTCGAGCTCTTCGCGGTGGAAGACCGCATCATGGTGGACGGCGAGGTCATCGTGGAAGAGCGCCCCGTCACCGTGGGGAAGGTCGTGCTCGCGCTGCTGGTGCTCGCCGCCGGCCTGGTCGTGGCCCGTTGGATCGGCCGCGGCGCGGGATTTCTACTCGCCCCGATTTATCGTCGCCAGTGGGGCAATCGCCTCATCATCGAGCGGGTGATCCACGCCGGCGCGGTCGTAGCCGTCGTGGTGCTTGCCCTGATCACCGTGAAGATACCCCTCACCGTCTTCGCGTTTCTCGGCGGCGCGCTCGCCATCGGCGTGGGCTTCGGCGCGCAGAACCTGATCAACAATTTCATCAGCGGTTTCATTCTACTCGCCGAGCGCCCCATTCGAACCGGCGACATCATCGAGGTTGAGGGAACCCGGGGAAAGGTCGAGGCCATCGGCGAGCGCTGCACCCGGGTGCGCCGCTTCGACGGCATCGAAATCCTGATCCCGAACAGCCAGTTGCTCGAACAGAGCGTCACCAACATGACCCACTCCGATCAGCGCGTCCGCGCGCGCATCGCCGTCGGTGTCGCCTACGGATCGCCCACGCGCAAGGTGCAGGAGCTGCTGGCCGAAGCGGCCCTAGAACATCCCCTCGTCATTGCCGATCCCCCACCCCTGGCCCTTTTTGAAGAACTGGGCGAGAGCGCGATGAATTTCGCCCTGTACTTCTGGGTGGACTTGCCCGCGCAGCCCGACGCCCGCGTGGTAACGAGCGACCTGCTTCACCGCATCTATGAGCGATTCAAGGCGGCAAACATCACGTTCGCCTACCCACAGCGCGATATTCACCTCGACACCAACGGCCCGGTGCCGGTAACGCTGTCGCCCGCCCGAGTTGCCGTGAACGACGGCCCCGCGGAGCCCTGAAAACGAAACCGGGCCCGCGCGACGGTGGCCGCGCAAGCCCGGAGGGGGAGCGAGGTATACTCAGTACAGGCAGGGAATCTGTCCGTTGCCCGTGGCCACGCGATACTCTTCCGCCACGGCCATGAGAGAGCCAAGGACGAGGTGTTCGAGAGAGACGCCAAGCTCGCTGGCGTAGCGCTTCAACGTGGATTCCAGCGCGGGCTGCGCCTTGAGGATGTCCGCCGCGGTCGCCTTCACTTCTTCGTTCATTTCGAGTATTGCTGGCATTGCCTCGTCCCTTTCATCGATTGGTCCCATGTGGTAACAGAGTTATCGACGGGGAGCGAGGAAACTTTAGCAGGGGAAAGGATGAAGGTTGAAGGATGAAGGGTAAAGGGTGATGGATGATGGAAAGGTGAGGAGCGAGAGTCATAAGGGGGCCGGAAGGAAAAAATTCACGGTAGATCGTTGGACCTCATCGATTTCTTCTTATTTACGATAATGGTGGTGATAATGGCAGTGATCTCATTCGTTTCTTGTCGAATTGGTGCAAGTCGTGCTTCGGAAAGCAAGTCCGAAGCCTCCATAAGAGATAACCAGTAGTCAGTCTCCTGCGCCTCCTTCTGAGCGATACCATACTTGTGAACAAAGTCTGCGGGACTTTCGGCCGACTGCGCTTCCGCAACGTTGGCACCTATCGAGGTTGCAGACCTTAAGAACTGCCTCCCAATAACCCACGCCGCACCATCTCGCGATTCTTGTAACGCCTGATAAAGTCGAACAGCACGAACGGCCTACGCCAACGTACCTGCTTGTATGTCCCGCACAGGCTCCCTGCGTTTCTCCATAATCGTCGCAAGTCCTCATCCCCCATATTGTTGCCCATATCCTAACTCCCCCCAATCACCCTTCACCCTTCACCCTTCACCCTTCACCCTTCACCCTTCACACTTCACACTTCACCCTTCACCCTTCACCCTTCACCCTTCACACTTCACACTTCATCCTTCATCCTTCATCCTTCATCCTTCATCCTTCATCCTTCATCCTTCATCCTTCATCCTTCATCCTTCATCCTTCATCCTTCATCCTTCATCCTTCATCCTTCATCCTTCATCCTTCATCTTTCATCTTTCATTTCTCCTTCGCTTTCGCGTAGGCCTCCGCAAAGCGCTTCGCGCGCGCTTCGATTGCCGCGAAGTCACCCGAAGCCACCAGGGTCTTATTGACAAGCGCGGTGCCCACGCCGACCGCCGCCACACCCGCCTCGACAAACGTGTGCAGGTTGTCCGCGTCCACGCCGCCCGTGGGAACGAGGGGAATCTGGGGCATCGGCGCCTTTACAGCCTTGATATATTCCAGTCCGCCCAGCGTGGCCGGGAAGACCTTGATCAGATCGCCCCCGAGCTCCCAGGCCGTGAAAATTTCCGTCGGGGTAAACGCGCCCGGAAGCACCGGAACGCCGTAGCGATGCCCCATGGTAATCGTCGCGGCCGAAGTGACCGGGCATACCACATACTGCGCCCCCGCGAGGATGGCCAGGCGGGCCGTCTCCGCATCGAGCACGCTGCCCACACCGAGCAGCACATCCCGGCCCGCAAGTTCGCGGCTGGCCGCCTCGATACACTGCAACGCGCCCGGCGTGGTCATGGTGATCTCCACACAATGAATGCCCCCCTTCACCAGCGCCTCCACCGTGCGCACCAGGGCGTCTCCCCCTTCATCCGCGCGGATGATGGCCACGATCCCCTTGTCCTTAAGGTATTGAATTCGTTGGTAGCGGTCCATGGTCGTTCTCTCCCGGTTTGCTTGCGTACCGCGCCCCCTCGGGGCTGTGCTATGCTGGCTGTTTGAGCCTGGTTGAAACGACAGTATCGCAAATCCGCGCGGGGAGCCGCATCTCATGCGCCGCCGGAACCGCAAGCATCGAGAGCACCCGATTCCCATGAAAAAATGCATTCCCTTCTTCGGTCTTCTTGCCTTGATATTCTCGTCCTTCGGCGCGACCGCGCAGGATCTGGGCGAAGTTGCCTTCCAGCAGGCCATGAAAGATCTCGGCAACGATTTTCGCCTTATGTGCGTGGCCGCCCATCCCGACGATGAAGACGGTGCGACCCTGGCCTACTACCGCATGATGCACGGGGCGCGGACCTTCGCCGTAATCGCCACACGGGGCGAAGGCGGCCAGAACGAGATCGGCCCCGAACTCTACAATGAGCTCGGCGTCATACGGACCCGCGAGATGAAAGCCGCCGCGGAGATTGAGGGCGCGTCCCTCCATTTCCTCGACCTCCCGGAGTTTGGCTTCTCCAAGACCCCCGAAGAAACCTACGAAAAATGGGACAAAGAGGTGGCCCTGGAGCGCATGGTGCGAAAGATTCGCGAGATCCGCCCCCATGTTGTCATCACAAACCACGGGCGCATGAAGGATCACGGACACCACCAGGCCATCGGCGCCGTGCTGCAAGAGGCCTTCGATGTCGCTGCGGACCCCGCGCGCTTTCCAGATCACGCCCGGCTGGGCCTCGCGCCGTGGCAGGTCGAACGCCTTTACATCCGCGATTTCCGCGGCGGCGAGGGCACCATTCCCACCGAGATCGCCGCCCTGGAGCCCCTCCGCGGCCGAACCATCGCGGAGATCGCGGCGAGCGCACTCCAGGTGCACGAATCTCAGGGCATGAAGCAATTCATCGATCTGCTCCTCTCCTCCCACCACCGGACCTACTACAACCTGGTAAAGAATCAGTCCGCCGTCGCGAAGCCGGGCGCGGTGGCGGATAGCCGCTACGGCGCGCTCTTCGACGGCCTTCCCCTGCCGCTGGAGCCCCTGATGCTGCCCTGCGCCAATCGGGCGGAGGCCCGTGCCGCGCTTTACACGTGGCTGAAGAACAATGCCGCCGATAAGGAAGGGGCGCCCGACCTGCGGGATCGCTGGCGCGAGGCCAATCGCGCCGCCATCGTTGCGTCCGACCTTCGCCTGACGGCCACCACGAAAGACACGTTGTTGACACCCGGTCAGAACCTCAACCTGTCGATCGCCCTCACGGACCATGGCGAGCCCAACGCCCTCGTGGCCGAGGTGGAACTGCGCCAGCGCCACGGGCTGGGCCAGATCGGCAACCACCGCCTGCAAATCCCCTTCAAGTCGCTGCGCGAAGGCGAAGGCACATTTACCTTCAAGATTCCGGTCGAAGCCACCCGGACCCTGCCCCTGGCGCCCCGCCTCTTTGACCCCCATTTCCTGGAGCCCCAGCTCGAAGTATTCGCCCAGGTTAATTGCGGCGACGCAACCCTGGAAATGGTTAGCCCGGTCTATGTTGATATCGCGGAATCCATCACCATGGAAGTCCCCGGCCCCCCGCTGCTCCTCCGCGCCGGTTCCGGGGCCCCGCTTAGTGTGGAGGTGCTCGCCACCAACAACGATCCGGAGCCCCGCTCGGAATACATCGCCCTCACACCACCCGAAGGCTGGCGGGTATCCCCCGAACGGACCTCGGTATCCCTCGCGAAAGAAGGGGGGAAACGTATCGTCAGCTTCACCCTTACCCCGCCCACCCCGGTCGCGCCGGGTGACTACACCGCGGTTGCCCAGATACCGGGCTCTCCCTCGCGCGCGGAAGTGAAGATGCGCGCCGTGGACTTCCAGCTCGCGGAGAACCGCCGGACCGGCCTGATCCAGGGCTACGACAACACCTTCTCCAATACCCTCCTGCGGATGGGAGCGTCTTTCGCCCTCATCGGCGCCAACGACTACCGACCCGACTATCTGGACACCTTCGACACCATCATCGTCGATATTCGGGCCTACCAGTATCGCCCCGATCTCGCCGCCAACAACGCGGCGTTGCTCGACTTCGTCCAGCGGGGCGGCACCCTGATCGTCATGTACCAGAAAACCTTCGACTGGAGTCCCGACTTCGCGCCCTACGCGCTGACCCTGTCGAGCAATCGCGTTACGCGGGAAGACGCCCCGGTCACGCTGCTGGTCCCCGATCATCCCCTGTTCAACACGCCAAACGCCATCCAGCCCGCAGACTGGGACGGTTGGATCCAGGAACGGGGCCTCTACTTCCCCGACACCTGGAGCGAGGACTTCTCCCCGCTCCTGGCGATGGCCGACCCCGGCGAAGAAATACCCCCGGGCGCCCTCCTGGTGGCGCCCTACGGAGAGGGCCACTACGTCTACACCGCTCTGGCCTGGTATCGGCAGTTGCGCGAGTTGCACCCCGGCGCGCTCCGCTGCTTTGCCAACATGCTGGCCTACTGAGGCTCCGGGAACCGATCGCGACTCAAAAGGAACTATGAATACTGGAAGATTATGCTATAGTAACGGGGGATGACGTAGTTAGTACCTTTTACTGGGCGGTAGGGAGACTGAAGCTCCATGAACCACACGATTCTCCTGGTGGACGATGCACCGTCCAACGTCAGAATCCTGGAGAAAATGCTTTCGAAAGAAGGCTACGACCTCGTATCCGCCCACTCCGGTCAGGAGGCGCTCGAAGTTGTCCGCAACCGGGACGTTTCCTGCGTTTTGATGGATGTGCAGATGCCATCGATGGACGGCTACGATGTGGCCCGCCAAATCCAGAAGGACCCCCGTATCTGCAACATGCCCATCATCTTCGTCACCTCCAACAAGGCCGATGAAGCGAATGTGCTCGACGGCTATGAAGCGGGTGGCGTCGACTATCTCGTCAAACCCGTTGTCGCCGCCGTCGTCCGCCGCAAGGTACAGATCTTCTGCGCGCTCCAGGAAAAAGAAAAGCAGATCCGCAGGCAATTCGCCGAAGTCGAGCAGAAGAACAAAGACCTGGAGAAGCTCATTCAAGAGCTCAGGTCCCTTGACGAAGCACGGATGGAAAGCGAGATCCGCTATCGTTCCCTGATCAGCCTCTCGCCCCAGCCGATCGTCGTCCAGGTCGGCGGCGCCATGGTCTACTATAACGCCTCCGCCACCCAGATCCTCGGTTTCACCAGCGACACGGAAATGTGCGGCCGACCCTTCCACGAATTCGTGTGCGACTCCGATCGGGCCATGGTCCGCGATCGTCTGGAACACATCGCCCGTTGCGGAGGACGCAGCGAACCCCTGGAATGCAAGCTCCTCTCCGCCGGCGATCCGGCCGTGCGCCACGTGGAGCTGCACATCGGATGCATCCTCTACGACGACGAAGTCGGCATCCAGATGGCCATCCAGGACGTGACCGCCCACAAACAAATGCAGGAAAAGCTGCTCCAGCTTTCCCAGGCCGACGGGCTCACCGGCATCGCCAACCGGCGCGCCTTCGATGAAGCCATGGCCAGGGAATGGAGCCGCGCCGTGCGCCATGAAGAACCCCTCTCTCTCCTCCTCTTTGACCTCGATCAATTCAAGGGATTCAATGACGAGTACGGCCACCTCGCGGGAGACGAGTGCCTGAAGCAAACCGCACGCCTCCTGAAAGCCGCCGCCGCCCGGCCCACGGATTTCGCGGCCCGCTTCGGCGGCGAGGAATTCGCTATCCTGCTGCCCAATACCAACCTCGACGGGGCGCGACATGTCGCCAACGTGGTCATCGACGGACTCAGCGCAATCAGGATCCCCCATCGGCGAAACCGCAATGGCAGCCACGCCACCATCAGTTGCGGCATCGCCACCACCGGCATGCCCACCTGCCACACCCCGGAAGCGCTGATACACCTTGCCGATACCGCCCTCTACCGCGCCAAGAGCGCCGGGGGCGATCAATTCCAGGTCAGCGACACCTGATGCGCGCGGGAAGCCTTCGACCTTGACCGCGCGGCTTCCACAATCCCGCCCCCTTCACCTCCATTCCAATCTTGCCACGCCCGGCCTTGCGAGGTTATAGTAATCGCCCAACCCCAACCAAGCAGGAGAACGAAACATGAGTGAACGCACTGGCGAACTGACGTTCAAGGGTGGCCCCCTGACGTTACTGGGCAACAAACTTTCCGTGGGCGACGCCGCCCCGGAATTCCGGCTGCTGGCCAACGACCTTTCCCCCGTCACCCTGGCCGACAGCGCGGGCAAAGTCCGCCTGATCAGCGTCGTGCCATCGCTGGACACCGGCGTCTGCGACCAGCAGACCCGCCGTTTTAATGAAGAGGCCACCGGACTCGGCGACCACGTGGTGGTGCTTACCGTAAGCGCGGACCTGCCCTTCGCCCAGGGCCGCTGGTGCGGCGCGGCGGGCATTTCCAACGTGAAGACCCTTTCCGACCACTTCGACATGAATTTCGCCAACGCCTATGGCGTGCACATCAAGGAACTGCGCCTGGACACGCGCGCCATCTTCGTCGTGGACGGCGCGGGCAAGCTCGTACATGTTGAATACGTGCCCGAAATGACGGATCACCCGAATTACGAAGCCGCCATCGCCGCCGCGAAGTCCGCTTCCTGATCCCGCCATAAGCCCTCCCCCCCTCGGGACGCGCCCCCATTGGGCGCGTCTCATTTTTTTGTCCCCCAACACCCGCCAGGAGGCGCACGCGCACTCTGGGAACCCCAAAGCCGCCAAAAGTCGTGCAAATCCCGGCGAAACAAGTGCGAAACCCGTCAAAACATGCAAAGTTGTTGACGGGACACCGGCGGACAAGGCATTATAGAGGGGTCCTCTGGAGTAAAGTGAACTCATGAATAATGTGAATCTTGGCGGAGCATTTCCGGTCGAAAAGCTGGATGCGGATGCCGTATGCGCCCAGTGCAACACCGTAAATGCGGAGGGTACCCTCCTTTGCAAGGTCTGTGGGAACAACCTTCGAGACCAGCGCAATCGCCGCATGCAGGCCGATCAGGCCATGGATCTCGAACATACGGGCCAGCGTCGACGCGCCTGGCTTTCCGGTGTTTTTTTCGTTCTCGCGCTGGCGCTCATCGCCTCCACGCTCATGAACCAGGAAATGATCGTGGACTGGCTCATCGAAGAAGAAGCGCCGTCGACCGATCTCTTGTGGACGGGCCAATACGACGCCTACTTCCGGCCCATGTTTGAAGAAATTGACGCGGTCGGGCTGACGCCCGAAGCCGCCAAAGCCGCGGTGGAGAATTTCGCCCCCGCCGACACGCTCGAAGGCATCTACGCCCTGTTCAACGGAGAAACCTTTCTCGGAACCGCGAGTTTTCGAATCGAGGGGCAGGACGCCTATTTTGCCGCCCGGCTCGAAAATGACCGCGAAGTTCGGGGTGTCGCCAGGCTCGAAGCAAACAACTATATAGCGCTACCCGACTTTTCGGGCATCGATTACCGCGGCAACGTCACGCCAATTTCCGGCGTGGCCATCCCACAGGAAAATGGGGCCGTGGAATGCATGGGCGACGATGGACAGGAACGTTCCAGCTTCATGGCCTTCCGCCTTCCGGACCAGTGAGCGGCCAGACTTCTCCCCGGTATAAGGGCCCTTCGGCGCAGCGGCCCGGGGTGTTGCCGGCCCGGAGCGGGAGCATCGCCCCAAGGCCCGACCACCTTTGCCTGAGCCCGCCGGCTCATTGGAGTACCCCGCAGAAATGACATCTTCAGGTTTTATGAACCGGCTTCGCGAGAAGCTGGAAAAGACCCGCACCAACCTCGTGGGCAATGTGAAACGGGTGCTCGGACGCCCCCTCATCGATGACGAGGTCTTCGACCAGCTCGAAGAAATCCTCATTGGAGCGGATGTCGGCGTGGATTCGACCCTGAAGATCATCGCCGACATGCGTCAGGCCGTTCGGGCACAGGGGATCCAGGAGTCCGAGGCCCTCATTGCCCTGCTGAAATCCGAACTCAAGGCCCTCCTTTCCGAAGGCAACCACGCCATCAATTGGGACCACCCCTCCGGGCCCCACGTTACCCTCGTCGCGGGCGTCAACGGATCGGGCAAGACGACCACGGCCGGCAAACTCGCCGCCAAACTCCGCGGCGGCGGAAAAAACGTGATGCTGGGCGCCGCCGATACCTTCCGGGCCGCCGCAAGCGAGCAGCTCGCCATCTGGAGTGAGCGGACGGGCGCCTCCTTGATTCGCCACGCCGAGGGCGCCGATCCCGCCTCCGTCGCATTCGACGCGACCGATGCCGCCGTGGCCCGGTCGGTGGACAACCTCCTCATCGACACGGCCGGCCGCCTCCACAACAAAGTGAACCTGATGGAGGAACTGAGAAAAATCCAGCGGGTGGTGCGGAAGCGCATCCCCGACGCCCCCCATGAAGTACTCCTGGTGCTGGACGCCACCACGGGCCAGAATGGCCTGGAACAGGCCCGGCAGTTTACCCAGGCACTGACCGTTACTGGTATAATACTGACGAAACTAGACGGCACCGCCAAAGGCGGCATGGCGGTGGCCATCCAACGGGAACTGGGCATTCCCATCAAAATGATCGGTATTGGCGAGGGTGTCGAAGATCTGGAAGTATTTGATGCCGACCAGTTCGTGGAAGCACTGTTTTCGTAAGGGTCGCACCACGACGGTTGTCGCGTGCCCTTCAGGCGAGGTTACGCGAGCGTGTGTCCTTTAGAGAGCGAGGCGCCCATGACATCCCCCCGTGCCGAGAAAGCACTCCACTCCGCAATAGGCGACGCTCTGGTCAACGCCGGGGCTATCACCCCCGAGCAATTGACGCGCGCCCTTCGGGTGCAGTCCCTGCTGGAAGACCCGAAGCAACTGGTCGAAGTGCTGGTCGAACTCGGCTACGGCACGCGCCAGTCGCTTAATGACGCCATCGCACAACAGGGTTCCCACCTGCGCCTTGGCGATCTCCTCGTGGAACAGGGCCTCATCACGGCCGACACGCTGACGATGGCCCTCCAGACGCAGAAGGAGCAGGGCGTCCGTCTCGGCGAAGCCTTGATCAGCCTGGGCGCCATTAACGAGCGCACCCTGCTGAGAAATATCGCCCACCAGTCCAATGTGCCTTATATCGATCCCAACTTCAACATGATCGAGCCCGATCTGCTCCGCGGCATATCCCCGGAATTCCTCCTCAAGAGCCAGTTCATCCCCTTTATCCGGGGAGAGGACGGGATTGTCACCGTGATCGTGTCGGATCTGGGCAATACCGAGACGAGACAGGCAATCCAGGAACTCTACCGGAAGGACGTCAAGTTTGCCCTCGGACCCCGGGAAGCCATCCGCCAGTGCATCCACGACATCCAGAACCTCCGGACGCGGGGTGAACACGCCGGTCAAACGGCGGGCCGCAATCAGGAAGACACCATCGTCCCGATTCTGGAGCATCTCATTAATGAAGCCATCGAGGAAGGTGCGAGCGACATCCACATCGAGCCCATGGAGTCCCTCGTACGTATTCGCTATCGCATCGACGGAGTCCTGGTCTACAAGACCGATCTGCCCAAGGAACTGCTAATCAAGCTGATTTCGCGCCTGAAGATCCTGTCCGAACTGAACATAGCCGAACACCACCGCCACCAGGGCGGTCGTTTCCAATACGAGTTCAAGGGCCGCGAGGTGGACCTGCGCCTCTCCCTCTATGTCACCGTCTTCGGTGAATCCGCGGTGATGCGCATTCTCAATCGCGAAATGGCCCTCGTCACCCTGGACCAGCTCGGCATGGCCCCCAATATGCTCGCCCGCTACCGGGAAGATGTGCTCCACTCCCCCACCGGCGTGGTGCTCTATACCGGCCCGACAGGCTCCGGCAAGACCACGACCCTCTACAGCAGCATCGCCTATTGCAACAACATCAGCACCAAGATCATCACCGCGGAGGATCCGGTCGAGTTCACGATCGAAGGGATCATCCAGTGCAGCATCAGCGATAAGATGGGGCGCTCGTTCGCTTCGACCCTGCGCGAAATTGTGCGGCAGGACCCCGACATCATTGTGATGGGCGAGATCCGGGACAAGGAATCGGCCGAGGTTGCCATCCAGGCCGCCCTGACTGGCCACAAGGTGTATTCGACCTTCCACACCGAAGACACCATCGGCGGCCTCCTCCGCCTGATCGACATGGACATCGAGACCTTCCTCATTTCGTCCACCGTCGTGTCCGTCGTGGCCCAGCGCCTGCTGCGCCGGATCTGCGAAGAATGCAAGGCGCCCTACGTGCCCGCCGCCAAAGAAGCCCAATCCGTCGGCCTGGGCCTGGACGAGCTCCGCCAGTACGAATACAAGCGCGGACGGGGCTGCAACCACTGCGCCTATACGGGCTACCGGGGCCGCATCGGCGCCTACGAACTCCTGGTCCTGAACGATCCCGTCAAGGAAGCCATCCTGGCCAAGAAGCCCGCCCACACGATCCGTGAGTTGAGCGTGGAAACGACCGGCCTCATAAGCATGCGCGAAGACGCGTGCGCCAAGGTCGTCCGCGGCTACACCACCTTTGATGAAGTACTCCGGCACACCCCGCGCACCTTCAGCGTCCGCCCCCTGCGGCAGATTCTTTCGCTGTCGGAGTAGCCCCGTGTCGGCACCGAGCCCAACAGGGAGAAGTTAATGAATCCGTGTCCGATATGTCAGACCCCGCTCGCTGAGGAGGCCGCCGCGGGGGGCGCGGCCAGCCTCGGCGTCTGCAACCATTGTTTCAACCCTCTCCTGGTGGAGTGGCGCGGCGCGTCCGTACTCGCCCAACCTCTGCCCGACGCCCCGGACATCCGTCGCATCGCACCCGCCGGCTCCATCGGCGCCGAGCTGCTTGCCCAATCCATCGCCGGGCTCGATGACTTGCCCGTCCTCCCGGAGATTTCCCAGCGAATCCTCGGCCTCTTGAAGGATCCCGAGTTCAACATTTCCCAGCTCGCCGCGATCATCCGCGAGGACCCCGTCCTGGCCCTGGCCATTATGAAGCAGGCCAATAGCCCGGCCTTCGGCGGCCTCCACGAAATTCGCGATATCAACGCCGCCTGCTCCCGCCTGGGCATGCGCACAATCGCCAACACGGTTCAACTGGTGGCCAACCGCAATTTGTTTATCACCGGAAACACCCTGCTCAAGAAAAGTATGGAACGGCTCTGGCGCCACTCCGCGGCCACGGCCCATTGCGCGAATGAAATCGCGCGCCTCACCATGGTGCCCAACCTGGAATCCATCTTCCTTGCCGGGCTGATCCACGACGTGGGCAAGGTCATGCTGCTGGAACTGGTCGCCACCCCGCGCTCCGGCGTCGTGCGCGCCCTTCAGAGCAACCCCCAGCTCCTGAACGAAGTACTCGAAAACCTCCACCCCCTGCTCGGGCTTATCATCTGCCAGGCCTGGAACCTCCCCCCATCCTTTCGCGCCGCCGTGTACTTCCACCACAACCCCGCCATCTGCCCCGTCAAAGACTGGATGCAGGCCATCCATATTACGGCCCTCGCCAACACCCTGGCCAAAGTCGAAGGTTATGGGATGGGGCAGGGAAAGACGGAGGCCTTCCTCGCGTCCAACCCCTCCTCCGTGGCCCTGGGCCTCTCGGATATCAAACTGGCAACCCTCCGCGTGGACTTGAGCGATACCCTCGAAGCCCTCTTCGAGGTGGCCGGATAGGCGGGAGAAGTCGGCCCGGGCCGACGGGAGCCAGCCGAAGAATTCACCCGGGCGAACAATAGGGCGCCAACGAACGACGGGCTTCAGAAGCCCTGCTTCCGTCGATTCCCGCGCCGTATCGCGGTCCCACAGGTGCGATGGCGGTATGACCGGGTTGGAATTGGCTCTGATTACCTGTATGGTAACGTCTGGAAGATTCGTCGTGTGCGGTTTTCCTGTTCAAGAACTAATCCCAAGTATTCGCAGGGCCGATCAACAAGCAGTCCGGGACCCATCCTGAATGTTCAATTGTCTCGACTCAGTTCTACGCGCGACACCGGCGCTTCCCGTCCTGGCGGCTGTTGGCCTCCTCCTGGCCGGATGCGGGGGCGCCCGGCAATCCTCCGAACCTGTCCGTGTCGCCGTGGCGGCCAATTTCACCGCCACGCAAGAAAAGCTGGCCTCCACGTTTACCGAACAGACCGGTATCGCTCTGGAATCCAGTTTTGGCGCTTCGGGCGCGCTCTACAGCCAAATCGCAAATGGCGCACCCTTCCAGGTCTTTCTTTCGGCGGATTCTGAGCGTCCGGAGCGCCTGGAGAAGGAGGGACTGGTCTCGGGCGAACCCTTCACCTATGCGCTGGGCGCACTCGCGCTCTATGTGCCTGGAGGCGTGCCTCAGGGCGATGGAGAGGAGCTTCTGAAGGCGGGCGCCTGTCCACACCTGGCCATCTGTAAACCGGAGCTCGCCCCCTATGGTCTGGCGGCCCGACAAACCCTCGAAAAGCTCGGACTCTGGGAAAGCATCCAACCAAAACTCGTCCAGGGTGACAATGTGACCCAGACCTTTCAGTTCGTCGAGACGGGCAATGCGGAGGCGGGACTTGTGGCCCTCTCCCAGGTGCTGGATCGGCCCGCGGAGCAAATGTGGCGGGTGCCCGGCGACTTGCACGACCCGATCCGCCAGGATGCCGTGCTGCTGAAGAACGGCGAGGGCAACCCAGGGGCGGAGGCCTTCGCCACCTTCCTGAAGGGGCCGGAGGCGCGGGCCATCATCGCCGCCGGGGGCTATACCCTTCCCGGCGGCGCGGAGTAGTCTGGTGGACTGGCAGGCCATCGGCGTCACGCTGAAACTCGCGTCGGTTACCACAGTCATACTGCTGGCCGTGGCCACGCCGCTGGCGTGGTGGCTGGAACAACGGCGCTCCGGCCTGCGCATCGCCGTGGAAAGCCTGGTCGCCATGCCTCTCGTCCTCCCGCCCACGGTCCTCGGCTTCTATCTCCTCCTCCTCCTCGGCCCGAGAGGCCCGGTGGGCGGACTCTGGGAATCCCTCGGTGGCGCGCGGCTCGTGTTTTCCTTTCCCGGTCTCGTCATCGGCTCCGTACTCTTTTCCCTGCCCTTCGTCGTCCAGCCCATTCAAAATGCCTTCGCCGCCATGGGACCACGCCCCATGGAAGTCGCCGCCACCCTGGGGGCTTCGCCCCTGGACCGCTTTTTCACCGTGGCGCTGCCGCTCGCACGGCGCGGTCTGCTCACCGGCGCGGTGCTGGGCTTCGCCCACACGGTGGGGGAATTCGGGGTGGTGCTCATGATCGGCGGGAGCATCCCGGGCCAGACAAAGGTGGTGTCCATCGCGGTCTTCGAGCGGGTGGAAGCCCTGGACTTCCCCGCCGCCCATGCCATGGCCGCATCGCTTGTCGTCTTTTCTTTCGCCGTGCTGACCGCGGTCTACGCGCTCAACCGGCGCGCGCGGCCCTTCCCATGAGCCCGATCTCCATCGATATCCGCGTGGCCCTGTCGGCCTTCACCGTGAACGCGCGCTTCGATGCGCCGCACGGCGCCATTACCAGCCTCTTCGGCCCCTCCGGTGCGGGCAAGACCACCGTGTTGCGCGCGATCGCCGGGCTGGAGCGCCGCGCGCGGGGGACTATCCGTGTAAACGGCGAAACGTGGCTGGACTCCGATGCCGGGGTCGATCTGCCGCCCCACCGGCGCGGGGCGGGCTACGTTTTCCAGGAAGCGAGCCTCTTTCCCCATCTGAATGTGCGTGGAAATCTCCACTATGCGCGCCGGCGCGCGCGCCCGGGAATCCAGACCATCACCTTCGAAAGCGCCGTGGATCACCTCGGCCTGGGCGGCCTGCTCGAGCGGGACACCGCGACCCTCTCCGGTGGCGAGCGGCAGCGGGTGGCCATGGCGCGGGCGCTCCTGTCCAATCCCCGCCTGCTGCTCCTGGACGAGCCCCTGGCCAGCCTCGACGAGGCAAGCCGCTCGGAAGTCCTGCCCTGCATCGAAGGATTGCAGTCCAGTGCCGGATTGCCCATTCTGTATGTGAGCCACAATCTCCGCGAGGTGGCGCGGCTGTCACGGGCCATTGTGGAGATTCGGGATGGCGTCGTGGTTGCGGTGGGGCCCGCCTCCGCCGTGCTGCGGCATATCGCCCGATCACCAGACCACGAAGATGACCCGGTGGCGATTCTGGACGGTACGATCATCGCGCACGACAGCCACTATCACTTAAGCACGATCCAAACCGGCTTCGGCCAGTTCCAATTGCCCGCCGGAGACACCCGCGCGGGAGAGTCGCGCCGCCTCCAGATAGCGGCCCGGGATGTTTCTCTCGGGCGGCATTTTGACCGCGAGTGCAGCATACTCAATCAGTTTGAGGCGGAGATCGCGACGATTTCGGGGCGTGGCCCCGGCCAGGTCCTGGTGGAGATGACGCCGCCGGGAAGGCCCGACGGACCGGTGCTGATGGCCCTGGTGACCTCCCGATCCTGCGAGGCCCTTGCCCTGGCGCAGGGCGCCCGTGTATTTGCCCGCGTAAAGGGCGTTCAGGTGATGGAGTAGCGCGCGCCGGACGCAACACCGCCTTGAACATTTTCGCTTGCAGCACGGTGGCGACTCTCGGAGATGGGCGTTCCCGCCGTGATTTCCGTCCCCCACGTGATCCCGCCACCTCTGATGCGCTAAACTATGGGCCGCGCCGATTCGATTACCCCAAGCCCCAAGGAGAAGCTCCATGGCCCTGTGTTTCCACAACACCCTTACCCGAACGAAGGAACCTTTTACCCCGCTGGTTCCGGGAAAGGTCGGCCTGTACACCTGCGGCCCCACCATCTATAACTTCGCCCATATCGGCAACTTGCGGGCCTACATGTTCGAGGATCTGCTCAGCCGCTACCTCAGCTTTCGAGGCTATGCGGTCCGGCATATCATGAATCTCACGGACGTGGAAGACAAGCTGATCCGCACCTGCCGAGAAACCGGGGAACCCCTCAAGGCCGTCACGGCACGCTATGCCGCGGCCTTCTTTGAGGACCTCAAGACCCTGGGCATTAAACCGGCCGAGGCCTACCCCGCCGCAACGGATCACATCCCCGAGATGGTGGAGATGATCAAGCAGCTCCGTGAGAAGGGCCACACCTACGAGGCCGATGGCAGCATCTATTTCCGCCTGTCCAGCTTCAAGGACTACGGCAAGCTCAGTCACATGGATCTGGACCAACTCCAGGACGGCGCCAGCGGTCGGGTGGACAACGACGAGTATGAGGCGGAAGACGCCCGGGACTTCGTGCTCTGGAAGGCCTATGTGCCGGAGGACGGCGAGGTATTCTGGGAAACGGAACTCGGCAAGGGCCGCCCCGGCTGGCACATCGAGTGCTCCGCCATGAGCATGAAATTTCTCGGCGACCATTTCGACATCCATTGCGGTGGCGTGGACAACATTTTCCCCCACCACGAAAACGAAATCGCCCAGTCCTGCTGCGCCACCGGCGCGCGGTTCGTGAATTACTGGCTCCATTGCGCCCACCTGATGGTGGACGGTCGGAAGATGTCCAAGTCTCTGGGTAATTTCTACACCCTGCGGGACCTGCTGGAAAAGGGCATCGACCCGGTGGCCATCCGCTGGACCCTGCTGGCCATTCACTACCGCCAGCCCAACAACTTCACTCTCAAGACGGTGGAGGACGCGGGTAACGCGCTGCAACGCATCCGGGACTTCCGCCAGCGCCTCGAGGAGATCCGGGGGCCGGGAGAGGACCTCACCGCCCTGTGCCAGGAATGCGAAAACCGGTTCATCGAGGCGTTGGACGACGACCTCAACATCTCCGGCGGGCTCGGCGCGGTCTTCGACTTTGTTCGCGCCGCCAACAAACAACTCGACGAAGGCGGCACGGGGGAGCAGGGCGCAAGAAACGCCCTGGCCCTGCTGGACCGGCTCAATGAGGTCACGGGGCTTTTTGCGGGTTCGGGCGCGGGTGAAATCCCCGCCGACATCCTGGATCTGGTCAGCCAGCGCCAGCAGGCCCGCCGGGACAAGAATTTCGCCCGTTCCGACGAGATCCGCGACGCCCTGGCGGCGCAGGGCTGGATCCTGGAGGACACCCCCGGCGGCCCCAGGGTGAAGCGGGCCTGAGCGAGGTGTTTCGCCTCGGCGTGGACGACGTGGAACTTTTTTTCCGCCTTCGGGTTGAAGCCTATGACAACGAGGTTCCCCCCGCATGAGGGATTTGGATGACTGGGCGCTTGTAGCGCGGGCGCAATCAGGTGACAGCGATGCTTTCGCGCTCCTGGTGCACCGCTATCATGCCCCGATTATCCACTTCTGCTTCCGCATGGCGGGATCCCGGCAGGACGCGGAGGATGTCGCCCAGGAGGTCTTTCTGCGGCTGCACCGCTACTTGAACCGATTGCACCCGCAGGCGAAGTTTTCCACGGTGCTCTTCGGCATCGCCCGAAACCTGACCCTGAATTACCTGCGCGATATGAAACGCCGGGGTCGGGGAAAAAGTCAGCCCCTGGACGGCATGGCGGAACTGGAGTCCCAGTCCGGTCGTCCGGCGCACGAAGCACGAATGAAGGAAATTGAATCCCACGTGGAAGCGGCCTTGAAGCGCCTCTCCCCCGAACACCGCATGATCATCCACCTGCGCGAAGTGGAGGGGATGGACTATGACGGGATTGCCGAAGTCCTGCGCTGCCGCAAGGGCACGGTCAAAAGCAGGCTCGCGCGGGCGCGCGAGCAGTTGCGCATCGTTCTAATTGAACAAGGAGGTGAGTTGCTATGAAAAAGTCACCCCACGTGGTGGATGAGCTTTCGGCGTACATCGACGGCGAAAGCCGCGATCCCGAGTACATCGCCCGGCACCTCCAATCCTGCCCGGAATGCGCCCGGCACCATCTCCAGCTTCTGAAACTGTCCGGGCATCTGAAAGCCCTGGAGGCCCCCGAGACGCATCCCGCCTTCGTGACCCGCGTCATGGCCCATACCGCGGAGGTACCCCGCGCCCGGGTCTGGTTCCCCGCCTTCGCCCCGCGATGGGCCGCGGCGCTCTGCCTGATCGGCCTTGCGGCCGCCGGCGGCTGGCGATGGCTTCCCGAGTCCGCGCCCCGCGCGCAGACGCCCACCGCGGCACAGCGCGTCAATATCGCCTGGCAGGACGATGCCCAGGTGGTGGAAGCCCTGGGGCGCTTGATGGACGCCGGCATCCCGGTGGATGTCTTTGGCGATCTGGATGAGACTGCCGAGGGTGAAGAGCCCGACGTCGCCCTGGATTCCGTGCTGGAAGCCCTCGCGGACGCCTCTTCGGAAGCGGACTTTGTCGACCCCTTTGCCCACCATGATCTCGATGGCATGATGGACGCCTTTGAAGGAGAAGACGTGGAGCTATTGGACAACTTGCTGGCAACAGCCGGAAACGAGGTATGAAAATGCGCTGGTGGAATCGCTGTTGCTGTACGCTGGCCCTGATCCTGGCCGTCGCGCCAGCGTTCGCGGATGAGCCCGCCCCAAAGGGCGGAAGCGCGGAGAGCGCCGCACGGGAAGAACGATCGACCGAGAGCCGGAAGCTTCTGGAGGAAGTCCTCATGGCCCGGCTCACCCGGGAACTCGCGCTGGACGAGGAACAGACCGTTCTGATGGTGCGTCACCTGGCGGAATTCAGAGACAAAATGGCCGCCCTGCGCCGCGAACGCCTGACGCTTGCGCGTAATCTCCGCCAGGCCGTGCGCGAGGGCAAAGATGAAGAGGCCATCGCCAAGGTACTGGAAGAGGTGGTCGCCCACGAAGCGAAAGCCGCGGAAGCGCGCCGCGAAATCATCGATTTCGACGGCTTTGAATTGACCACCTGGCAGAAGGCCAAGCTGTATCTCTTCATCGTCGACTTCGAGAGCGACATGCGGCGCCTGCTGAAGCAGGCCCAGGAGCGACGCTTCGGCCGGGGACAGAAGGGCGAAGCTTCCAAGGCGCCGACCGAAGGAGATTCCAGTGCCGCGGAACCCGGCACCGAAAAGGCGGAACCGGAAAGCGAAGCCGAGGCCCCTGTGGAATAACCGCCGTATGGCGCAACCGCCATGACGTGTGCTACCCTTTGCGGGTAGTCGCAGCGCAACCCTCTTGACCCGGGAGTACCTGGTGGATTTCGTAAACGCATTCATTCTGGCGGTGGTGGAGGGGATCACCGAGTTCTTGCCCATCAGCAGCACCGGGCACCTCATTCTCGTGGAATCGCTCCTGAGTCTGGGAGATGACGAAGCCTTTAACAAGGCTTTCATCGTCATCATACAATTCCCCGCCATCCTCTCGGTGTGCCTCTATTTCTGGCGGCAACTCTGGCCCGTGCGCGAAGGCCGATTGGACCGGGACATCATCGCCCTGTGGATCAAGGTCGTCGTCGCCTTTCTTCCCGCCGCCGTACTGGGTCTGCTCCTGGATGACTACATTGAGTCCCTCCTCGACAGCGAAACCGTCGTGGCGGTCACCCTCATCCTCGGCGGTATCATCCTGATTCTAATTGAGCGCCGAAAACATGCCGGGGAAACGGCTTCCATCCAGGAACTCAGTTATAAGCAGGCCGTGGGTATCGGTCTGATACAGTGCCTTGCCATGATTCCGGGCACCTCGCGCTCGGGCGCCACGATCGTCGGCGGGCTCCTCCTCGGGGCCAACCGGGTGGTCGCCGCGGAATTCTCCTTTTTCCTTGCCATCCCCACCATGGTGGGTGCTACTACCCTGAAGATTCTGAAGAACGGACTGAGCTTTTCCGGGCATCAGTGGGCACTCATCGCGCTGGGCTCCGTGGTCTCTTTCCTTGTCGCTTATGGCGTCATCGCCTTTCTCATGGCCTTCATAAAGAGGCACTCGTTCAGCGCCTTTGGGGTGTACCGCATCATATTGGGCGTCCTGGTGCTCGTGATGTTAATGACAAAAATGATATAATCCCAACTCAATCGCGCACCCTTAACTGAACCGTGCCCAGGGAGTTCCCAATATGCCCGCCCATAAGGCGAATGACCCCATTACCTCTTACCGGATTGTCTCCGGCGCCATCGCGGCTATGCCGTTGGTCTATGTCGCCGTGGCCAACATCATGAAAATCACTGGCGCCTTGCCGGCATCCGGTATCGGGCAACTCGACCCCGCGATGGTCACCCCCATTTCACTGGCCCTGCTGGCCTTCGGTACGACAAGTTCGCTGACCTCCATGGTGCTGAAGAAGGTTCTTCTGGAAAAACTGGGGGTTGAGACACAGGACGCCGCGGCCCGTTTCAAGGCGACGCTGATTTGCATGGCCTTATCGGAATCCGGCGCGGTGCTCGGGCTCGTATTGATGCTGCTCACGGGCAATATGCTCTATGGCGGTTTGCTTTGCGGTCTCTCCTTTGCGATAACCTATTTCCACTTGCCGAGCCGCTACTGGTTGGAACAGGGCAGCCCGAAGGATTGAGACGGATGGTGTTCGTCAAACAGGCCTCGATCAAGGGAAATCGCGGCGGCAATTTCAGCAGTATTGCCGATTTGTTCGATTTAGAAGCACGGGCCAGCGCTTGAATTGGCACTGGATTCGTCGGTAAATTCTTGACAGGAATCTAACGTTCGCAGTAGAGTGAGTTCCATACTTCCGGTACACCCCGGCGACTCGTCGTACTCGGGGAATTATTTGAACATGAGATTTGTCTCAAGCTTGTAATTGCTCGCCCGTCCGGGCGGGCGGCAACGCCCAGCCACCGCATTGCTGCGGTGGACTCACGGGAGTCCTCCATTGGGCCTATATTCCAGACGCCATGAATTCCTCAACGCCATCATGCGCGTGCTCCTCGATTTGAGTTGTATCACCGGTGTGTTTGTGGCCACCATTTGGCTGCTCGCCCCGACCGTGACGGTCGAAATCTTCCAGAGCTACCTCACCTACTATTTCACGCTGGTGACCGTGTGGTTCATGGTGGCAACCGACCAGCGACTCTTCCTCTCGCGGCGAAGCGAGGCCCTGGTGGCGCTCCTTTTTTCCGTGGCCAAGGCGTTCTTCACCGCGTTTCTTTTCACGGTGTTCATCGTGGCCCTTTTTAAGCGCGAGGAACTGAACCGCACCTTCCTGTTTGTATTTGGAATCTTCGTGCTGGGTGGGCTTCTCCTGTTCCGCTTGAGCCTGGGTCTGAGCCTGTGGAACCTGCGCCGGCGCGGCTTCAACGCGCGGCGGATCCTCATTGTGGGCAGCAACGAGCGGACGCAGAAGCTGGTGGACATTCTCCACGCGAACGAACAATATGGCTACCACATTGAGGGCTTTCTGGAAATCGAGCCGGAGCGGCGGGAAATGCTCGAAGCCCGAGGCGTCCCCTATCTCGGGGCCCTGGACGAGCTCGACAAGATTCTGGTGAATCGGGTGATCGACGCGGTATACATCGCCTTGCCCGTTCGCTCGTACTATGAAAAGATTCAAAGCGCGGCCCACCTGTGCGAAGGCGTCGGTGTGCCGGTCCGTTTCATGGCGGATCTGTTTCCGCTCCGCATGGCCACGAGCGAGTTGAGCCGGCTGGGCGACATCCCCCTGCTCTCCCTTTCGATAGAATCCGACAGCCGCCCTCAGTTTGCCCTGCACCGTGCGGTGGATATGGGTGTGTCGCTGCTTTTGATTGTGGTGCTCTCCCCGGTGCTTCTGGCGGTGGCGCTGGCCATCAAAGTGGATTCTCGCGGTCCCCTGCTGATCCGCCGCCCCCGGCGGGCGCCGGGCGGCGCTATTTTCAGTGATCTTGTATTTCGCACTTCCCATGGAGCATCATGGGAACCCGGTGGGGAGAATTTGACCCGGGTGGGCAGTGTCCTGAGACGATATGGAATTGACGAGCTACCCCAGTTGTTAAACGTTCTTTCTGGGGAGATCAGCCTGGCCGGACCGGTCCATGATCGGGGTCAGGCTTCAAAGATGGACAGCCCGGTTTAGCGGAAGGCCCAAGGGAAGGGACATGGAGATCTCAAATAAACCGCGAAAGCGAATTGTGCCGCCTGCCGTATTGGTGTTTCTAGACACGTGCTGCATTGTGGGAGCCTTTGCGCTGGCCATTCACTGGTCGACGCCGATGACGAAACCGCTGATGCCGCCCATCCTCCAGAATCTCCCCTATCTCATCGTGGTCATTCTGGTTTGGTACAGCGCGGCGGTCGAGCGTAATCTGTGGGGGGTGCGCAATCGCCAGGATGTGGTCCATTATCTCACGACGGTAACCAAGGCTGTGGGCGACGCCTGCGTGTTCTGCGTGTTCGTCATGGTGCTGTTTACTCGAAGCGATGCGGAGAATTCGCGGGAGGGGCTGGATCACACCTTTCTGGTGGTATTCTGCCTGTTCACGCTGGTGTTCCTGCTGGTTTTCCGCTTTGGGCTTCGTCTGGCCATTCATGAATTGCGCAATCTGGGCTATAACCAGCAGCGCGCGGTCATCGTGGGCGCGAATGAGCGGTGCCGCCATTTAATCGAGGTACTTCAGGAAAACTCCGGGCTGGGTTATGCCATCATCGGGGTTCTGGATAAGGAACTGGATCGCGCCGGATTGCTGGAAGGCACCGGCATACCCTTTCTGGGTTCGGTCGAACGGTTGAAAGACATGATCGCAAACGGGGAGGTGGACGAGGTCTACATTGCCTTGCCGGTCCGCTCCGGGTATGAGGAAATTCAGAGCATCGCCCACCTCTGCGAGGGGGCCGCGCTCCCGGTTCACATGGTGGCGGATCTGTTCCCCATGCGGGTGGCCACCAGCCGACTGATGCACCTGGAAGACATACCGCTGCTGAACCTTTCCACCATTCCGGAGGCGCACGGGAAAGTTTTCATGAAGCGGGCGGTGGACTTTATTGGTTCGAGCCTGTTGATTGTGGGGCTCTCGCCCATGCTGGCCCTGCTGGCCTTGCTGGTCAAGCTGGATTCCAAAGGGCCCATCTTCTTCCGACAGGAACGGGTCGGCCAGAACCAGCGCCGTTTCAAGATGATAAAGTACCGCTCGATGGTGACGAACGCGGAAGAGATCAAGGCATCGCTTATGGCCCTGAACGAGCAGGACGGGCCGGTGTTCAAGATTACGAACGACCCGCGCATTACCCGTCTTGGGCGCTTTATCCGCAAGTACAGCCTGGATGAATTCCCCCAGCTTTTTAACGTGTGGAAAGGCGAGATGAGCCTTGTAGGGCCCCGCCCGCCCATCCCCTCTGAAGTGGAACAGTACACCTGGAGCCAGCGCCGCCGCTTGAGCGTACGCCCTGGAATGACCGGGCTCTGGCAGGTCAGCGGCCGCAACAACATCGGATTTGAGGAGTGGGTTGAACTGGACCTGAACTATATCGACCAGTGGTCCATCTGGTTGGATATCAAGATTCTTTTCATGACTTTCCGGGCCGTCTTTGCCGGGCGCGGGGCCTCGTGAACTCCCACCGGTTCGAACAACATTGCCGCCGCGGGCGGGGAGCGGGACCTTCGGGTTTTCCCTCCCCGCCCGCGGCGTTTGGCCCCCGTGTACCCCGATGAGGCGAGGGGCGCAAGGTCGATTTACGCGCGTCGCCATCTCGCGCGCCGCCGCCGGAACCGACACGAATCCCGCCGATGGCATCACTATCTCCCCGGCGCGAAAACCTGCCAGGATTTCGGATCTCAGACGGCACCGCTTGCCGCCACGGGAACGGCACCCCATTCCCGTGGCGGCAAGCGGAATGGTAGCGTGTATTCTATTTGTGTAGATGTGCTAAGATAGACGGGAAGAAGGAGGGTCCGTTGTACCAGATCACCGCCAAAACTGGGAGCGCCAAGGGCACTTCCTGGGTTGTCACACCCAGCGCCCTTGTCTTCGGACGCGATATCCTGTGTGATATTAAAGTAAGCGATCCCCTCGTGTCCCGGCGCCACTGTGAGGTTACGCTGGACGGCGATTCGGTGGTTCTCACGGATCTGGGAAGCAGCAACGCCACCTTCGTCAACGGCGATCCCGTGACGCAGGCCGTGCTCCGGGCCGGAGACGAGGTCGCCGTCGGCAGCGCCATCTTCCTCGTCACCCGTGTACGCGAAGTGGGCATGAATACCCCCCTGCCGCCCAACTCGCCCCCGGCCACCTGCTCGCTGGTCATTGGCGAGCCCCTTTACATGGCGCGGGACCGGGTTGCCCTGGTGGCGCAGGGCCGCCCGAGGACGGCGGAAGACCTGGCGGACCTCTTCACCCTGGGCCGGGCGCTCAGCGAAGCCAGCACGATGTCAGGACTGATTACGGCCCTTGTCCAGCGGATCACCGAGCGCTTCGAGCCGCGCGCCGTGTGTATCGCCTCGAATCATCCGAGCGACAACGGGTTCTCCCTCTATCCCCGGCGGGCGGAATCGATCTTTGGGCCGAAGTACTCAATTCGGGGTACCGTCAAACAGATTCTGGAGCAACAACAGGGCGTCCTGATTCCGGAGAGTTGCCGGATAGACGGTGGCGCCGGTATCCGCACCACGGCGGCGGCCCCCATGATACTGGGGAAGGACGCCATCGGCGCGCTGGTGGTGCAGACGGAATCACCCCACCGCATTTACGATGAAGTGGATCTCGAATTTCTGCTTGCCCAGGCGCAAGTGGCGGCCCCTTACTTTCGCGCTCTCGAACGGATGGAGCTGCTGGAGCGGGAAAATACCCTGCTCGTATCCGGCGCGGCGGAGGGCGCGGCCATCATCGGCGACAGCCCCGCCATTAACCGGGTGCGTACCCTCGCCCGGGACTGTGCCCGCTCCGATCTGAATGCGGTCATACTCGGCGAAACCGGAACGGGCAAGGAGCTGGTGGTCAAGCTTATCCACCGCCTCTCGGCCCGCTCGGAGGCCCCGCTGACCGTGGTCAATTGCGCCGCCATTCCGGCGGAACTCCTGGAGAGCGAGCTCTTCGGCTATGAGCGCGGCGCATTTACCGGCGCACATAGCCAGAAAACGGGGGTCTTCGAAGAAGCCGATGGGGGCACCATCTTCCTCGACGAACTCTGCGACTTGAGCCTGCCCAATCAGGCGCGGCTTCTCCGCGCCATCGAAACGGGTGTCTTCCGGCGCCTCGGGGGCAAGGCCGATATCAAAGTGAATGTCCGCGTCATTGCGGCCACCAACAAAGACATCAAGGAAGAGGTGGAGCGTGGCCTGTTTCGCCGCGATCTGTACCACCGTTTGAATATGTTTGAAATCGTCATCCCCCCGCTCCGGGAGCGGCGCGGCGACATTCCACTCCTGGCCGAGCATTTCCATCGCGGCGCTCGGGAACGCCAGGGCTACCGCACCGCGGGATTCAGCCCGGAAGCCCTCCAGTATCTCAACACGCTTCCCTGGAACGGTAACGTGCGCGAATTGAAGAACACGGTGGAACGCGCGATGGTCGTGGCCCGTTACGACGCGATTCGGCCCGAGGACCTGGAGCGGGACGGTGGACGTCCAACGAACCAGGAAGACGGGGAACCATTCCTGAGTCTGGCGGAAGCCGAGAAGCGCCAGATCAGCGAAGCCCTGCGCCGTTGCGACGGCAACATTAAGGCTGCGGCGGAGTTGCTCGACATCGGTCGGAGCACGCTGTATCGGAAGGTGAGCGATTACAATATCATGCTCTAGCGGTCTAGATTTGATGGAATTTTTGGGGCGGATTCTCAAAATGGGAATTTGATATTCCAGAATCGGGACTCTCCGTCGTGCGCCCTGCGCGACTTTCTTGGGATTTTCACCCCGGCCCAATCGGTTTGTGTTGGTTTTGGCGCCTTCCGTGATGGACTATCCGGTGGCCTGCTTCTTGCTCTTTCCTCCAGAGAGAGCCTTTGATCGTACGCTCCCAGGCAGGGGCGCAACGGTCCTTGGGCGACAATCACTATCCCTCTGGCAGGAGATTGACGTGCAGCACGGGTTGGACAATTTTCAATTGTCGCAGACTACGGAAACTAAAACCTCGTCCTGGCTGCGGGCCTGGTACCTGGTTCGGTTCCGGGGCTATACGGTGACTCAACGCAAGGAAATTCCCAAGGTAACCCGGCTTGGCCGACTGACCTACGAGTATCAGTGGCATCTCCGGGCGGGAATTGGACCTGAACGACTTTCCTGATCCCCTTTCGGGGTGAGTCCGAGGCGCTATTTCGCGGGCTGAAGCGCCTTCAATTCGGCTTCCAGTTGATTTTTTCCCTCCTGGGGCAGGTCCGCTTCTCCCAGCAGGGATTCGTAGATGACGCGTGCTTCATCGGGGCGCTTCAGGTGGACGAGGGTGCGCGCCTTCGCCCAGCGCGTGTCGAAATGACCGGGAAACTGCGCTTCGACCTCCTCCAGAATGGCCAGTGCCTTGTCCCGCTGATTCAGCCGGACGAGGGTGTCCGCCCAATGGACCGCGGCGGAGGCGCGCCGCTCGTCGGAGAGGCAGGCCATGGCCTTCTCGAAGAGGATGTTGGCCAGGGAGAGTTCGTTCAGCCCCGCCGCCGTAACCCCGAGATTCAGGGCGCTTTCGCAGGGGGCCGCACCTTGCGCGGCGAGGGTATCGTAGGCCTCCTGCAACATTTGAGCGGCCCAGAGATACGCGGCCCCTATGGATAGTCCGCCGTCGCGCGGATGGGAGCGAACGCCGGCCAGGAGCACACGGCTTGCCTGGTCCAATTGGGCCCCGGGATCTTTCAGGACGGCGTCGACCGCCTCAACCTGGGGTAGCGGTTTGCCGCCCTGCTCTCGAACACGGGCGCAGGATGCACGCAAGTGGCCGCTGAAATCCGCCAGGCGATCATTCTTTCGGGCGAAGGCGGCAAAATTGCTCCAGAGTTCTGGACGCAGGGGACCATGCTGGACGGCCCCATTGTAGGCATCCATCGCGCCCTGCACATCGGCGAAGCCGGTATCGAGAACCACAGCCAGCCAGCCATAGGCGGTGGCCAACTGCCCGCGCGCTTCGTCGGTGGGTGTTTCAACGGCCAGAAGGCGATCGATCTGCTGAAAGAGGACGTCACGGAGGCGATCAAAGCGTTTATGCTGGCGGGCGAATTTGAGGAAAGCGGGCCAGTGGCTGGGATCCTCGGGGGCCACCTCAATGGCGCCGATGAGCGCCGATTCGGCCGCTTCCACATTGCCGAGCCCCAGCTCGACCTGCATGAGCATGCGGTAGAGCTCACCGGAATTTTCCGGCCCCTGATCGATGGCGCGGCGCAGATACTGGCGCGCGTTTTCCCAGTGCTTTGCCTGGACCGCGGGATCCGGGCTCGCCGAGTGATCGCGGTTGATGATCGCCGCGATGGACTCTATGCGCCCGAGTACGTCGATGGCGGAGGGGAAGTCCGGCGCAATCTTCAACACCGCTTCCGCATGGGCGCGGGCCAGATTTAACTTTTCAATGGCCGCGTCGGCCCCCGCACCTTTTGCGGAGACGGCCTGCTGGGCGAGCATCAAATTGGCGCGAGCCATGGGCAGGTGGGTCAGCACATAGTGCGGATTCAATACCAGGGCGCGATCGAAGTTGGCCAGGGCTTCGTCCAGTTTTCCCTGATCCAGGGCGACGAGGCCCAGCCGCCGGGCATAGTGCCAGTTCCACGGGGCCAGCTTGCCCGCCTTTTCGAATTCCACCCTGGCGATTTCGTATTGTTCTTTGCCCTGCGCTTTCATGCCGGCGTACATGTGGTACTCCGAGGCGAAGGTCCGCGTTTCAAACCAGGTGCACACGACAAGCAGGGCCAGAAAGGCCAGTCGAAACAACTGACCGGGCCGAAGCGCCCGCGCCGGCACTTGGACCGGTCGCCCCGCGGTCCAGATTCCATCCAGTGTTCCCATCATCAGGAAGAAGAGGGCTGCGGTAACCGGCACACGGAGGTTGAAGCCGAAGAGCCCGTCGATGGCGAAGGCGCAAAACAGCGCGGCGAAGGTAAAACCGACACGGCGCTGTTCCGGGGTGCTGGACTGGGCCGCAAGAAGAAGCCCATAGGCCATACCGAGTACGAGCAGGGTCAGATAGAGCCCGGCGGCGGCGAGTCCGCCGTCGATGGCGATCTCAAGCAGATCATTGTGCACGTGCGCGTTCATCCGCACTTCCTGGGCGAACCAGGCTTGCTCGAAGGGTGTCCAGTAGGGCGCGTAGGCCAGGCCATAAACCGCGGGGCCGTGCCCGAGGATGGGCGCGTCGAAGAGCATTCGGGTGGCGCTTACGTAGGATTGATAGCGCAGGAGCAGGGAGAGATCGAGGGGAAAGATGTGCCCCGTGCGCGCGTGAACCAGGAACATGGCCGCACCGAGTCCCGCTACGCCCAACAGGGCGAATACGCCCAGAAGCGCCGCGACGCGCGCCACGGGACGCCGGGGCCGGCGCAGGAGAAGTACGCCGAGACCGACCAGCAGGGCGGCCCCCGCAAGGGCAATCCAACCGGCGCGCTGGTCGGTGCTGTAGAAGTGGAAGAAAAGGAGCGGCGCGATCCAGAAGCCCCAGCGGAAATTGGAGCGAATGAGGCAGGCCAGCATGATAAAGGCGAGAATCAGCGCGTGGGCCGCGAAGTTCGGATTGCCGTAGGTCGCGGGGAGGTTGGTGTAGGTGTCGCTGGTGGTGTCGGTCCAGGGAAAGGGATCGAGTCCGGCGGCCTGCATGACGGCATAGATGGCGGCGAAAAATACCGCGCAGCAGAAAACGGCGAAGAGGCGGAGAACCTGGGCGGTGGAACCGTAGACCTGGGTGGCCAGCCAGTACAGGGCGAAGAGGGAGAAGAATCGGCTGGTCTCCAGCAGGCTGATGGCGCGAAACTCGGAGAAGAGGGAACTGATGAGGAAGAAGGCCAGCAGGCAGAGGCTCACTTCCAGGAAGACGGCCGGCCTGCGCAGGGGGATGCGCAGGAACGATGCGACGAGGAGGTAGCTGCCCGCGAGGAGCCCCGCCGCCCAGGCCGTAAGCAGGTGCTTGACATGGATCGTGGGGTCGTTCGTGCCGGCGTAGAGCGCCAGCACCAGCACGAAAAGATACGTGCCAAGTGCGAAACGATAGAAACGCTGAACCGTGAAATGCCGCTGGCTCACGTGGATCTCCTGTTGGGGGTGGCCGCTCTGGAACGGGGCCGGCCCTGCGCGGGCACGCCTCCAACCGGATGGCGGCAATGAATTGGATGCGCCCGAGACGCCCGACGGGAGACTTCCATTGAAGCGGGTTGCGGGGGAATCGGTGCCCCATGCTAGCACTGGCCCCGGCGGCATCGCAATTCGCCCGGCCGGAGGAGACGCCCGTCGGGTCGTATTTCGCCACTTCGCCTTTCAACACACGGGATGAATCTGCTAGGATCGGCGGCGTCGTATCGGGCCGCGCCCCGGTTTTTCCTTCAATCTCCGGACACCTGAGAACCATGACCGAGCTGGACCATGAAATGCCGACGGAACAGGCCCCGATCGCGCCAAAGGGCGCCCAGGAAATTTTCTGGGGCCTGGGCGGCTTCGCCTTTGTCGCCATGATTCTCTGCCTGGGCGTCTACCGGGTTTTTGGGGCGCAGTTGACCGCCGGGCTGGATGAAGCCTGCGCGGAGGCCGCTTTCGACGCGGGCCAGAAACTGGAGGCGAGCGGTAACCTCGCCCCCGCCGTGCAGAAGTATCGCCAGGCGATGGAGGGACAGTTTGCCAGCGAGGACCTGCGCACCCAGTGCGGTCTGGCTATCGGTGACCTACTCTTCAGGCAGGACCGCTTCGGCGAGGCGCTGGAGGCCTATCAGGCCCTGCCAGAGGAGGCGTACGGTCGTTCGGGGGCCTACACGGGGTATGTGACATCGCTGTGGCGCGCGGGCCAATTGGACGATGCGGCGCGCCTGGGCCAGGTTTGGCTCGAATTGGCCGAGAAAGAAGCGCAGCGGGACCAAGAGGTCTGGGCGCGGAATGTGCTCATGCAGGTGGCGAATGCGAGGGGCGATCTGGAAGGCGCGCTCGCCCAGGGCAACGCGATACTCGCGCTGGAGCCGGGCAGCGACGCGCGCGTCACTGTCGCGAGGATCCTGCGCGGCCAGGGCAAACTCGAAGAGGCCAGGACACATGCGGAGGCTTTGGTAAAGAATACGGACAGCCCCACACTTCAGGGGGCCGGGCGGCATTTGCTGGAACAGATCGCCGCCGATGCGGCGCGACAGGGCACCCCCTGAAGCCCGCGCCCGGCGGCGCATGAGGATCGCTCCATGGCCCAGGCACCGTTACGCGTTGCGTTCTGTCATTACACCTCGGATGTCGGCGGCGGCTCGGACCGCTCCCTTTTCGATCTGGTAACCCACCTGGACCGGACTCAGTTCACCCCGTTCATGATCCTGCGCTCGGGCGATCCCCTGGCGGGTGCCTATCGCAAGGCGGGCTGCACGGTGGCGGAGATTTCGTTCGTTCCGCCGCGCAAAGCGTTGGCGTTTCGAAAGCTCGCGGCCTTCTTCATCACCTTCCTCCCCCATGCTCTGCGTGCGGCGCGGCTGCTTCGAAAATGGCGGATTGAGGTCGTCCACGTTAATACGATTAACAATCTCCAGGGGCCGGTGGCGGCGAGGCTGGCGGGCCGCCCACTGGTGTGGCATGTGCGGGAAATCGCGGGCGAGGGCCGGATTGGCCGCGCCATGCGCGGGCTTGTGGAGCGGCTGGCCCACATCGCCGTGGCCAATTCAAACGCCGTGGCGGAGAGTCTCGCGGCCTGTGGTGATCGAGTCCGCGTGGTTTACAACGGCATCGATCTCTGCGAATATCCCGATCCGGACTGCACGACGCCACGGGAGCCACTTATCGCCTGTGTGGGGCGCCTGGAACCGTGGAAGGGGCAGCATGTGCTGGTGGAGGCACTCCCGGAGATTCTTGCAAAACACCCCGATGCGCGGGCCTGGTTTGTCGGTGGCCCGGCGGTAAACAAGCCCGAATATCTTCCGGGCCTGCAGTCACGCTGCACCGAGTTGGGCATCGTGGCGCGGGTAATCTTCACCGGACCAAGAATGGATGTTCCTGAAATTCTACGCATGGCCACGCTGCTGGTGCTGCCTTCGGTGGACCCGGAGCCCTTTGGGCGGACCCTGGTGGAGGCCATGGCGGCGGGTTGTCCGCCCATCGCCACGGCGGCCGGCGGACCGCTCGAAATCATCGAGGAGGGCGTGAACGGCGTGCTGGTGGCACCGGGCGATGCAACGGCGTTGGCCGCCGCGATTCACGATCTCCTCGCCAATCCCGACCGGGCACGGGCGATGGGAAAAGCGGGAAGGAACCGGGCGACGACCCGCTTTTCTTTGGACCGCATGGTGGAGGAGATGTCCCTGATCTTGAAGAACGCGGCGGGACCACGTCACGGATAGCATGGCTGGCGGCCCATCGGGTAGACTACGGAAAACTTGCAGGGCAATCGACAGGAGCAATTCATGGCAAAGATTCTTGTAACCGGCGGTGCCGGATTTATCGGCAGCCACGTGGTGGACGCGTGTATCGACGCGGGTCACGACGTGGCGATTCTGGACGACTTCAGCACGGGAACGCGGGCCAATGTAAATCCTGCGGCTACGGTTTATGAAATGGACCTGCGCGCGCCCGCCGTGGCGGAGTTGTTCGAGGCGGAGAAGCCGGACTACGTTATTCATCTTGCCGCGCAAATGGACGTGCGGCGGAGCATTCGCGAGCCCATCTTCGACGCGGAGATTAATATACTCGGCGGATTGAATCTCCTCGAACTGAGCGTGAAGCACGGCGTTACGAAGTTCCTCTTCTCCTCCACCGGCGGCGCGATCTACGGCGAGCAGGAGCATCTGCCCGCTTCGGAGGAATCCGTCCCCAAGCCGGAGTGTCACTACGCCACGAGCAAGCTCGCCTACGAATACTACATCGCGCTTTATGAGCGCCTCTACGGCCTGCGCTACACGGTACTGCGCTTCCCCAATGTCTATGGGCCACGGCAGCGCCCCGACGGCGAAGCGGGTGTATGCTCCATCCTCGCGGGGCTGATGCTCGCGGGCAAGACGCCCACCCTCTTCGGCCATGGCACGCCCCTGCGCGACTATGTCTTCGTGAAGGATATCGCCCGGGGCGCGCTGCTGGCCCTGGACAAGGGCGATGGCGAAATCATCAATCTCGGCTCGGGCAGGGGCACCTCGGTGCGGGAACTCTTCGATATTTTCAAAGATGCCCTCAGTTTCGAGGGCGAGCCCGTGCTGGCGGATCTGCGCCCCGGCGAAGTGAAGGAGAATTACATCACCGGCGATAAGGCTGCGCGGGTGCTGGGCTGGAAACCGGAAGTCGGCCTCGAAGCCGGTCTGCGCGAAACGGCGGAATACATCCGCGCGAATCAGGGATAGCGCAAGGGTTCTTATGGGTCGTATGGGTCGTATGAGTCGTATGGGAGTCGATGTCCTATGACTCATTGGTCCCATACGACCCATTTGCCACCACGGTCACTAAACACCTGCCTGCTTCCAACTGCGACCGCACTTTCCCTATAATGCGGCACTACCGCCAGGGAAGGATTCCCCTTGACCACGCCACCGCCCAACACCAGCCGCGCCTGCGGACCTGAATTCCTGCTGTCGATCGTTGCGCCCGTGTACAACGAGGCCGAGGGCATTGAGGGCTTCGTGCGGGAAGTGCGGGAACACGCGGCGGCGCTGGAATGTGGCGGACGGGTTGAGCTGGTGCTGGTGAACGACGGAAGCACCGACGGCACGGGGGCCATCCTCAATCGGTTGGCCGCTTCCGACCACGGTGCGATTCGCGTGGTCCATCTCGCGCGCAATTTCGGCCATGGCGCCGCCGTGGCCGCCGGGCTCGATCACGCCCGGGGCGATGCGGTGATCCTGATGGACGCCGATTTCCAGGATGACCCCGCCGCCTTTGCGCCGCTGCTGGCGAAGTGGAACGAAGGCTACGACGTGGTCTATGTCGAGCGGGCGTCGCGTCAGGAAAACCCGCTGGCGCGCGGTGCCTTCTGGCTCTTCTATCGCGTGTTCAAGTGGGTGGCCGCCACCCAGTCGCCCCTGGACGCGGGCACCTTCGGCCTGATGGACCGCCGCGTGGTCGATCAGCTCGGCAAGCTGCCCGAACGCAACCGATATCTGCCCGGGCTCCGCGCCTGGGTGGGCTTTCGCCAGACGGGCGTGCCCATTCCCCGTCGCGCCCGCTATGACCGCCACACGCGCGTGGGCCTGCGCGGCCTGTGGACCCTGGGGATGAACGCCATCTTCTCCTTTTCCTATGTGCCTCTATTCGTCTTCCGCATCGCGGGCGTGCTCAGCATACTCCTGAGTCTGGTACTCATCGCCATCGCCGTCTACCTCCACCTCACCCGCAACGACGTGGGCCCCTGGCCGGCCATCCTTGCCGCCACGTCATTTCTGGGCGGGATCAACCTCTTCGGCATCGGGCTGCTGGGTGAATACATCGCGCGGATCTACGATGAGGTGAAGTGTCGACCGGTGTATGTGGTGGACCGGGTGGATGAGGGGGAGTAGGGTCTACGTCTCGCCCCCCGATTCCACGACGCTTTGACACTCGAAACGTCTACGCGGTGGAACATTCTGATATACTCGGCTGCCGTGGCGAGGTGTAATAATAAGAGTTGGAGGGCAATCATGAAGCAGCGGAAACCCGTATCGAGAAACTCAGGCGACACGAACGGCGACTACCCAAGTCTGCTGGCCGAGGTGAAGGAGCGCATCCGCAAGGCGCAGTACGAGGCGCTGAAGGCGGTGAACACGGAGCTGGTCGGACTGTACTGGGATATCGGGCGCTTGATTGTGACGCGGCAGGCCAACGAGGGCTGGGGCAAGGCGGTCGTTGAACAACTATCCTCAGACATCCGGTCGGCCTTCCCGGGCGTCGGAGGGTTTTCGACTTCCAATCTGTGGCGCATGCGGGCCTTCTTCGATGCCTATGCGCGGATAGAAAAACTCGCACCACTGGTGCGAGAAATTAGCTGGAGCCACAACTTGCTCATTCTGGAGCGCTGCGAGGACGCTCAGGAACGCGAATTTTACCTTCGTATGACGCGCAAGTTCGGCTGGTCGAAGAATGTCCTGATCCACCAGATCGAAAACCAGAGCTATGAGAAATCGCTGCTTGGCCAGACGAATTTTGATCAAGCGCTGACACCGGAGTTGCGCGCGCAGGCCAAACTGGCGGTCAAGGATGAGTACACCTTCGACTTTCTCGATCTGGCCGAGGAACACAGCGAACGGACCCTGGAACGCGCGCTCATCTCTCGAATCGAAGACTTTCTCCGCGCCATGGGCGGCTTGTTTACTTTCGTTGGGAGCCAGTTTCGACTGGACGTGGACGGTGATGAATACGTTATCGATCTCCTGCTATTCCACCGGCGATTGAGGGCACTGGTGGCGCTTGATCTAAAGATCGGTAAGTTCCAGCCGGAGTACGTCGGCAAGATGCAGTTCTACCTTGCCGCTTTGGACCGCCTGGTCCGCGAGGAAGGCGAGAATCCATCCATCGGGATCATTCTCTGTAAGGAAAAGAACCGCACCGTCGTCGAATACGCGCTCCACGATGCGAGGAAGCCCATCGGCGTGGCGACCTATGAAATACGCAAGACCTTGCCCAAAGCGCTTAAGGGACAATTGCCGTCGCCCGAGGAAATTGCGAAGTTGCTGGAGGGCCTGTGAGGGGTTTCCTCCAGCGCACTATCCAACGCGAAGCGGTGACACGCATGCAGGGGACGGAACAGCGCACAAACTTTCTCAAGACTGGAGTATATAAGAGTATGATGAAGCACCTCTTGGTCTTGACCGTTCTTATCGTTGCCAGTCTATGCCACGCGGAAGAGTCGAAGCCCTTTTATATGGGCGTGTACGTGTACGATTACCAGTTGGCCGCCGCGGCCGAGAGCGTGGGGAAAGACTACTTTGCCTTTCTGGAAGAACACCTCAAAATCCTCCAGGACCATGGCGTTAACGTGATCCACCTGGCGGTTTCAAAGCCCGCTCAGTTTGGCGAGCATCTGCGCCTGGCCGAAGAGTACGGCATCAAGCTCCTGCCCCAGTTGGATTTCGTGTACTTCAACGCGGCGGAAAGCGACGAAGCCCAGGAGGCCAGGGCGCAACAGGCGGGCGCGTTCCTGCTTGAACATGCCAAAGATCCGCGCGTACTCGCGTGGAGCGTGAAGGAGGAAGTTTTCCGCGCCGATGTGAATCGCCTGGCGAAGTATTACTTCCAGATTCTCCAGCATGCGCCGGATACGAAATTCTTCACGCTCCACAATGCTCTGGGCGCGGCGAAGGATCAACCCGTGCCCGATCCGATCATCTCGGGGACCGACCGCTATGCGTTCTGGTGGGAATTCTCCGGTGGCGGCTATCTTGCCTCTCCCGCCTTCGCCCTGGATTGGACGCGGCGCGAGGCGGCGGTGTACTACGAGGAATCGGCCAGGCGCGGCGCGGACTTCATGCTGGTGACCACGGCCAGCGGCATGCTCATGCCCCAATGGGCCAACACCCTCGCCAACAAGCCCCATGAAGTGGCCTACCCCACGACGCCCGACGAGCAACTGGCCATGCAGAAGAAGGTCCTCGCCTTTGCGGAGGAAGGCCGCATGGGCTGGCGGAAGTTCACGACGCCCGACGGCGATTTCTACAACGTATGGAAATACTACCGCGCCCCGAAGAACTGCGTGAAGGCCATGGCCTGGACCGGTGTGCTGGAAGGCGCAAAGTTGTTCCTGTTGTGGCACTACGAGCCCGTCGGCAATCCGGATCGGATGTTGAATGCCGAGCAGGCCGCGCGCTCCGGCCTCGGAGAGATCCAATACGTCACCCTGGCCGGACGCCCCGACATGGACAACCCCCAGCTCGCGGAGTTCGCGGAAGCATCGCGCGAGATCCGCGCCTACGAAAAGATCATCACCCGGATGGCCAAGGCCCCCGATTGCCCCGTCCAGACCGACGACAAGAACATCCACGCCAACGCCTTCACCTTCCCCGGACTCAAGGGGCGCGTTATCGTGATGCAGAATGCCAACGTCGGCATCTGGCCCGCCGAGAGCCGGACGATGTTCAAAGACGACGACCCGATTAAAGTCGACGACGATGGAAATATGGTGGGGTATGTACCTTTCTCCGATCACATGGAAGTTCGGTTTTCGGTGTCGGAGAAGGGGGCTGGGGGCGGTGTCTACGACCTGAAAACGGGGGCGGAGATCTCGGGCGAGGGTGGGTACAAGGTTAGTATCGCGGCGGGAGCGGGTGTGCTGGTCTACGTTGGCGCTGCGGAGGATGCGGAGATGTTGCGCGGGCTGATGCGGTAGAGGATCGAGAATGCTCTCTGTGTAAATCAGAATGCATTCGCTCCGAGCCGTTGGTCAATTTTGTCTTATAACGCTCGTCTTGCAAATACGCGTATGAATCACGGAGATCACTGCTCTGGATTGTTTGGCGCACGAGAATTTGGAAAACATCACGCATCGGACTTGTTGGGCAACAGATGCTTTACAACTTTCTCGCCAAGATACGCAAGAATAGTTCCTTCTTGGTCAAACGTAGTTGTTCCATCCCATTCCACTTTTGCGATAACTTTGCCAACTACGATTTCCCATGGCTTACAACTGCCCATGACACCCATCAAGTCGTTTCGAATGACTTTAAGATCAAAGGTTCTTCTATCAAATCCTCCTAACTTGAACTTCTCCATGACGCCAAAGTGAACGTGCTCACGGTTAGTTTGTAGCCAATGCTCAATTCTTGATTTCAAATCCTCCCATGACAACCCCATCGATTGTAAAGACTCGTTAGTCAGCATCAGATTTTCCGCTGCTCTACAGGACAACCGCATCCTAACCATTGGGGCCATAGACTGGATCTCATCACTCGTCAGATCCATGTCCCGTAGCGAGAAGGCACGTGCATTGTCATAGACTGAGCGCATAACCGTAATCGCTTCAGTTTCAAACTTGTTCATATCTCCCAACCCATCGACAGAACATGGGTATAAACTTATTCGACCATTCGCCGAACGAACTACTTGCTGCCAGATCCGCTCATCATCCTCTCCTTCCAGCAGCAGCAATGGTGCCTGATTAAACACGTTTGAAAGGGGATGTGCACCAAATACCGGTAGGATCTTTTTGTAGATTGCCGATATTGACTTGAAAAAAATTTCCTTTTGGCCAAATGTGAGGAACACAATCCGAGTGTGGCTAAGACTCTCAATCGCGCCCAAAATTGCTGTACTGTGAGTAGCAACAACCACTCGAAACGAGCTTGCAGATACCAGCTTATGCAAAAACTGCATTAGGCGAACCTGGAGATCGGGGTGAAGGTGAACATCGGGCTCGTCCAAGAGCAACAAGTTATGCTTAGACTCATCGAGCTCTTTGCTGAATATCAAACATTCTATCCCGAGTGATATAAGTTCGCTCTCACCACTGCTTATCCTATCCGGAGGGAGTTCGTTTTCTGTGTTCTTTTCGAATATCTTGAAGCTTGACTGGTGATGGCGTCGAATTTCGATATTATCTAAGAGCGTATTTATTTCTTTTATATAGGCATCAAAAGTGTATTCCGTATCGCTTCGTTTAGGCTTTTCAATTTCGCGAAGCACAAGTAGTTCAAGCTTACGGTATTGGGCAACGCTTTGCTGTCGGAAATTGATCGTTTGATTCCTTCTGCGCTGGCCTTGAAGCCAATTGTCGTTGCCGACTATATTCTGTTCTATACCTGCCTCATATATTAGGGCCCCCCCTCGTTCCGGAGTGATATATCTAGTCCTGCCGATGTACTCCGTGCCGGTTTGTAGACTATCCTCGATATTGCGAAGGAGCGTGCTCTTGCCACATCCATTCTTGCCCATAACGATGTTTATCTTGCTTAGGCCATTGACATGATACTCGCCCGCAGTGGGAAGGTTGAGGCAATCGCCTGTTCCAGTAGTGCCCTCGATATCTTTATCAGTAATCTGAATCATTCCTACACAACCCCGCTAGTTCCGGTCACATGCAACAGCCTTTTTTGTTTGGAGAGGCCTTTAAATGGATTCATTCATAATCTTGTTCACACGGATGAATGGTTTGCGGACTCTTTCAAGCGTCGACTCAAATTCACTGCGTCCTCGCGGATTTCTTTCGGGACGTAGTAGAGAATACGATCCTCGGGTGGCTTGATAACTGCGCGGAGTCGGGGTAGATGCTCGCCAATCGCCACAGGCTCGCCATCAACAATTACCCGGATTGTATTGACCGCCGACTGGTTTTCTGCCTCCTTCTCCTCCCGGTAGGGCTGGCGATATTTGCCTTTCACACAATCCTTCAGACAATACATCGTCGGCTCTTCATACCCATTTCGACGCAAGAGTTTGTGCATTTCAGGTTCCCACTCACCGAAATCATCAGCTTTGAGCGGATTTGGGGGCGGGGGTGGCTCCACCATGGCGAAGCCATCTCGGTCAAGAAATCGCGTTGCGCAATCCGCCAGCGACTTGTCGGAATGCCCTTTCCAGCGCTGGATCTGCTCCAGCACCGTGAACTCCTCCAATCTGAGGTAGTCTTCGATTGGGAGCGTGCCCGGCTCGGGGTTGTCGACTTTCCAGAAACGGTCAAGTACCGGATTCGCGTCGATGTGTATCCCGTCGAGCCTGAGTTGATTGGCTCTGGTCCACATCGCCTGTAACAATTGCTCAAAGCCACGGGTCGTCTTGTGCAGGTAAACATTTTGATACATGTAGTACCGGGCGAATATGTACTCTTCAATCGCCAGCGCCGACTTCTCCGGCCAGACCAGGTCGGTTTCGCCATGGTAGAACTCCACCGTGGTCAGAAGTCGGTGCCAGTCAAAGTGCCCGTATCCCGCACCAGTGAACAAACTGTCTCTGCGCAGGTAGTCCATTCGATCCACATCAAGCTGGCTCGACATCAAAGCGCGCTGCCATTCGGGATGTTTCGTATCGTTGGAATCAATCAGGTCGACGACATGGTTGGGAAGGTAGGTGTCCTGCCCCTTCAAGACCTGATTGACTTTGGAATTTTCGTCCCGGATGATTGCAATCGACCATTGCTCATGGTTGATGTTCAGACATGTCTCGAACAGGTGAGAAAATGGGCCGTGCCCCACATCGTGCAACAACGCGGTGGCGAGCAGTGCCTGGCGCGCTTTTCTGATGCTTTCCTTGTCGCTCTGCCGGATCAGGTGATCCAAAACCAATTGCATCAGGTGGGTGACGCCCAGACTGTGGGCGAAGCGCGTGTGATCCGCGCCCGGATAGGTGATGTTGCTTACGCCCAGTTGATGAATGCGCCTGAGCCGCTGGACTTCTGGACAGTTGATGAGATCGATCAACCAACCATCCTTCTTTCGATCAATCGCTATGTAATTATAAAGCGGGTCGCGAAAAAGCTTGGCCGCCATGCTGCCCCTCCGTCGCTAATTTTCCGATTGCGCCCGCACCCGCTTTGCCAACGCCAGCGCTTTTTGGCTACCCTCGTCGCTGGTTCGCACTTTCTTAAATTCACAGGCCTTTTCGAGTGCGGCGGTCCAGTCTCCCGTCTGCGTGAAAAAAAAGTGGATCGTCGAACCAAGTTCCAATGGCCAGATTTCCTGTGAGATCAAGTCGGCTCCAAGTGTCCTATAAGACTCCATGGACTGATCGTTGGCCTGATTTAGAAACTCTTGCGTCTGGGGCTTGAGTTTGTAGCCATACTGTGGGCCACATTGTTGAAGACTAACGGTTTCATCAATCAGACGGGCAGCCACCATCTCGTCGCAGGCATCCGCGACGTCGCGCGAATACGGGCCAAAGTGATGGAGCGTGTACGCGCATCCGAGCGGACAGCCTGCTTGCTGCAGGAAATAGACCACCTTCTGCAAGCGCTTGCGCCCTTGGATTCCGGGCTCTCCAGCCCAGGATAATAGTGTTGCTAGTTGTAGTCGATTCATTGTCTTCCCGTCCTGACCTGATAAGTTTGGCAAGCTTAACATCGCTTGTCAATAAAAATCTACGCGAACCGATTTTTCGGCCTATCGCAGCAGTGCGAATCGCTTTTCGCTTTGGTCTCGGCGGCGTTCGGGGTGAATGCGTATAACTGAACGCAGGAATCCCACCCAAAATTTGCACCTCCTCGCCCTAAAAGGCGATCATATAGCCCTCACTGCGTTCTTTCCGCGCTATTCGTTCGCCCCGTTGCGGATTTCAGCCTTTTTCTTCGGAAGTGCGCATTCTGCCTTGACTTATAGCTGTGATCCCCGCCGCACTTTTGCGAAGGAAGATGATTCGATGAGTACAAACGCTTTTGATCCGGTCCCGTCGCCCTTTAATTTTTCACAGGCGGAGAAGGACATTATTGCGTTCTGGAAGGAGGGCCAGACTTACCATAAGAGTCTGGCGCAGCGTTCCGAGGCGCCGCGTTTTGTGTTTTATGAGGGGCCGCCGACGGCGAATGGGATGCCGCATCCTGGGCATTGCCTGACGCGGACGATCAAGGATATTTTCCCGCGCTACAAAACGATGGCGGGCTATTATTGCGAGCGGAAGGCGGGCTGGGACACCCACGGGCTGCCGGTGGAGATCGAGGTCTGCAAGGAGCTGGGCATCATCGACGGCGGGAAAGAGGCCATCGAGGCCTTCGGCGTGGAGAAGTTCAACCGCACGTGCATCGAGTCGGTTTTTCGCTATAAGAAGGAGTGGGAGCAGCTCACGGACCGCATCGGGTTCTGGGTGGACCTGGACGAGGCCTATGTGACGTTTCACCAGAGCTATGTGGAGAGCGTGTGGTGGGCCTTGAAGCAGCTCTTCGATCGCGGCCTGCTCTATCAGGGCCACAAGGTGGTGTGGTGGTGGGCGCAGGGCGGCACGGCGCTTTCTTCGGGCGAGGTGGGCGAGGGCTATCGCGATGTGGACGATCCCGCGATCACCGTGCGCCTCGCATTGACCGACGCGGCGAAGCAGGCGCTGAACCTGGAAGGCGAAAACGCGAGTCTGCTGATCTGGACTACGACGCCTTGGACGCTTTCGAGCAACTGCGCGGCCTGCGTAGGTCCGGACACGGACTATGCGGCGGTGAAGCACGCGACGGAGGGCGGCCATGAAGTGCTGATTCTCGCGAGCGCACTCGTGTCGAAGTATTTCGGCGAGGACGCGGAAGTGCTGGACACCTTCAAGGGCACGGACCTCCTCGGCCTGGGTTATAAGCCCCTTTTCAACTATGACGGCCCCGTTTCCATGGAATCGGCGGACCAGCCCTCCGGCAAGCACTGGGTGGTGATCGCGGGCGACTTTGTCGATCTCGAAACGGGTACGGGCATCGTCCATATGGCGCCCGCCTTCGGCGAGGACGACTATCGCGTATGCAAGGAAAAGGGTATCGGCTTCCTGTGCTTCGTGAAGCCGGACGGCACCTTCGACGCGCGCGTGACGGATGTGGATCCCTTTGACAAGGCCCCGATCGCCGGACAGTTCTGCAAGGCGGCGGACAAGGGCATCATCCGCATCCTCAAAGAGCGCGGCCAGCTCTTCAAGCACGAGCAATACAAGCACAGCTACCCCTTCTGTCCCCGCGCGGAAAACGACCCGCTCATCCAGTATGCGCGCAAGAGCTGGTTCATCAAGACGTCGCAATTCAAGGGCGACTTCGTGGCGAACAACAAGGAGATCACCTGGCAGCCCGCGCACATCCGCGATGGCCGCTTCGGCAATTTCCTGGAGAACAACGTGGACTGGGCGCTCTCGCGCGAGCGCTATTGGGGCACGCCGTTGCCGGTGTGGATCTGCGACAAGACCGGCCAGATGGACTGCATCTCGTCTTACGCGGAACTGCTGGCGAAGCCGGGCGTGGAAGGCACGGAGGTGTGGGCGAAGGCCAAGGCGGAATCGCCCGAATTGAGCGAGCACCTGAAGGTCCACAAGCCCTACATCGACGCGGTGACCTACCAGAGCCCCTACGATGCGGCGGGCCGCATGCGCCGGGTCACGGAAGTGATCGACGTGTGGTTCGACGCGGGCTCCATGCCCTTCGCGCAGTGGGGCTATCCCCATGTGCCGGGCTCGGAGGAGAAATTCAACGACCGCTTCCCGGCGGACTTCATCAGCGAAGCCATCGACCAGACCCGAGGCTGGTTCTACGCGTTGCTGGCCATCAGCACCGTGGTCCATGGCAAGGAAAAGGGCGGCTGGCCCCACCCCTTCAAGAACTGCATCTGCCTCGGCCACATCCTCGGCGAAGACGGCCTGAAACTGTCCAAGCGCCTGAAAAACTACAGCGAGCCGGGATTGCTCTTCGAGAAGTTCAGCGCAGACGCCTTGCGCTGGAGCTTTATCGCGAAGAACCCGCCCACGAACAGCAGCCGTTTGTCCGAGCGCATCGTGGAAGAGGCCCAGCGCGAACTGCTCATGCGCTGGTACAACGTCTTCAGCTTTTTTGTCATCTATGCGAACCTCGACGGCTTCGATCCCGCCACCGCGCCGAATGCGGTGCTGCGCGAGCTCTTTGCCGATCCCGAAGCGGCCCCCGCAGGCGGCACGGGTGGCGATGCGCCCTGGCGACCGGCCGCCGAGCGGGCGGAACTGGATCGCTGGATCCTTAACGAGTTGGATCGCGTGATCGTGGACGCACGCGCATCGCTGGATGCCTACGAGACCTATCCGGCGGCGCGCGAGATCTCGGGCTTCGTGGACAGTCTGTCGAACTGGTACGTGCGCCGGAGCCGCGCGCGCTTCTGGGCCAGCGGCTGGAGTGCGGACAAGGCCGACGCCTACTGGACGCTTTATGAGTGCCTGGTAAAACTCGCACGCCTGGCGGCGCCCTTCGTGCCTTTCTTTGCGGAAGTGACCTGGCGCAATCTGGCCAAGCCCGTCGCGGGTGCGGCGGAGAGCGTTCACCTTGCGGTGTATCCGCAGGCCGATGCGGCCAACATCGACCGCGCGCTGCTCGATCAGATGGCCCTCACGCGCGAAGCGGTGAATCTGGGCTTGAGCGCGCGCCGCGTGGAAAACATCAAAGTACGCCAGCCTTTGGGTCTGTGCGAGCTTGTGGTTGCCAACTCCGAGCACCGCGCCGCGTTGACGAATCACCTCGACCTCATCAAGGAAGAATTGAACATCAAGGAAGTGGCTTTCACCGACAGTCCGGAAGAATACGTTTCCTACGAGATCCGTCCCAACTTCAAGGTGCTCGGCCCGCGCTTCGGCAAGAATGTGCAGCAGGCGCGCCAGGCCCTGGCCAACGCCGACGGCGCCGCGCTCTTCGCGCAATTGCAGAGCGGCGGCATCCACATCGAAATCGACGGCAAGCAGGAGGCCCTCAGCCAGGAAGAAGTGGACGTGCGCCTCACCCCGAAGGAAGGTTTCGCCGCCGCGCAGGGCAGCCGCCTCGTGGTGGTGATCTCCACCGAAATAACCGAAGCCCTCAAACGCGAAGGCCTCGTGCGCGAAGTCGTCCGGGCACTGCAGGACATCCGCAAGGAGCAGAATCTCGCCTACGATGCGCGGATCAGCGTGACCATCGAGACCGCCGACGCCGCGCTGAACGGTGCCATCGCCGAATTCCAGAACTACATCGCCCAGGAAGTGCTCGCCAGCGCGCTCGAATGCGGTCCGGCGGGCGAAGGCGCGAAAGTCGTGGAGATCGAGGGGAGCGAGGTGAAGCTCCGGGTGGTGGCGGGGTAGGGCGACTCGTGCCCATCGCTGTGGCGTTGACTGAATCGGCGACAGAAAATTGTCGGTTTTGACCAATCTCAAGTGCTGAAAAACTCTCGCCCGCCGCGTACAAGTACACATTCGGGTTTTATGCCGCATTCACTGCGGGATTTGCGGGATTTTGCTTGTGGCATATGACTTGCTCCACAGAGGGACAGCTCAGGTCCTTTAACCCCTCAACAGATAAGGAGTACGCATCTCCAATGAACCTGTCAATGAATTCCCGTAAACCGCTCGCGGCAATGTTGGCCCTTGGCTTGGCCGCGTGTGGCTCGACCGCGTCCGCGCTCACCGTGAGTTTCAGCGATTTCAGTTCGACCACGGGCCTGACGCTGAACGGCAGTGCCGCCGTGGTCAATACGTCGGACGGCGACGTCCTCCGGCTCACCCCGGCGTCGCCCTCGCAAAGTGGCAGCTTTTTCAGCTCGACCGCGATCAATGCGAGTTCCTTCAGTTCCTATTTCACGTTCCGTATTACCGAACCGGGCGGTTCACCCTTCGACGGGAATACGGATTCGGGCGCGGACGGTCTGGTGTTTGTAATCCAGTCGGTTTCCAGCAGCATCGGCGGTATTGGCCAGGGCATTGGCTATGAGGGCATCGGCACCAGCGTGGGCATCGAGTTTGATACGTGGCACAATTCCGCTTACAACGATCCCGATTCCAATCACCTGGGTATCGACACCAACGGCAACATGGTATCGGTGGCCACTGAAAGCATCGCAACGCGCTTCGACGATGAGAATCTCTGGCACGCCTGGGTGGATTACGACGGCACGACGCTGGAAGTGCGCACCAACCAGACGGGCGTTCGCCCCGGCACGAGCACGCTGAGCTATAACCTCGACATCGTGAGTCTGCTGGGCCAGTCATCGGCCTTCGTCGGCTTCACCTCCGGCACGGGCGCGGACTGGGGCAACCACGACATCGTGAGCTGGGAATACCGGGACGACTACGATCCGGTTGGTCTGCCGATACCGGAACCGGCGACCGTGAGCCTTCTGGGCCTGGGCCTGGTCGGACTTGCCGCGCGCTGTATGCGCAGGTCATCTCGATAGGCATCGATCAGCCCTCCGAAAGTCCGTCGACCCCGACAGATACAAATGAATTACGGGCCAGCGCTTGTGCGCTGGCCCGTTTGCTTTCGAGTTCGTTCGAAGGTCTGCCGCAGGCCGCCTTACTCCGCCGCGACGATTTTGTAGACATCCCCATTTTCATAATCGAGCACGTAAAGCTCCCCATTGGCGTCTTCACTGAAGGAAGCGACCGCGCCGAGGTCTACGGTATCACCTTCAAGATTCTGGGTCTCATTCAGCACTTCAATCTCGCCGCCGGGTTGCGTGAGAGAAAAAATGGCCTTCGCACTGTAATCGGAGAAGAAGTAGGTGCCATTCAGGGCCGGAATGGCGCTGCCCCGGTAAATGTAGCCTCCGGCGATAGACTGTCCACCCAGGCGGAAATAGGCCAGAAGGGGGTCGGTTGCGCCGGGCAGTTCGCAGTTGTCTTCTCCCGTTCGGCAGACGTAGCCTTCGCGCTGACGCCAGCCGTAGTTGATGCCGCCGCCGCTGGTGGAATCCTGGAAATTGATTTCCTCGAAGGCGTTCTGGCCCACATCGCCGATCCAGAGGTCGCCGCTCTGGCGGTCGAAGCTGAAGCGCCAGGGATTGCGCAGGCCATAGGCCCAGATCTCGGGGCGGGCGTTGGGCGTGTTAATGAAAGGGTTGTCCTCTGGTATTGCATAGGGCGCGTCGCCATCAACGTCGATGCGAAGAATCTTGCCGAGCAGCGTTTCCAGAGACTGGGCGTTGTTGTTCGGGTCGTTGGCGCCGCCGCCGTCACCCAGCGCGATGTAGAGGTAGCCGTCCGGGCCAAAGGCGAGCATCCCGCCTTTGTGGTTGAAGAAGGGCTGCTCCACCGTCAACAGGATTGTGGCCGTGCCGGGATCGGCCACATTCGGATCGAGCAGGGAACGGCGATACCGTGCAATGGTCGAGTTTCCGTCGTCGTTCGTATAGTGGACATAGAAAAAGCCATTCAGCAGGTAATCGGGATGGAGCGCCATGCCCAGCAGGCCCATCTCACCGCTGCTGCTTCCCATCGTCTCGGTCAGATCGAGAAAGGGCTGTTCCTGCAGTTCACCGCCCGAATGGAGCCGAATCACGCCACTTTGCTGGACGATGTATAACTGGTCTGAAAGGGCGCTGGGACCGGTGAGAAAGAGCGGCCGATCGAGGCCCTCGGCGATGGTCTGAAGGTCGAGGGCGACGCCGGGATGAGGCGTCCGGGGCAGGGGCAGGGCGATGGCGCCTTCACCGGCCTCCGGCGGGCAGGACATGAGTACGAGGGGCAGGAGGGCCGGAATGGCCCAGAGGGCGAGCTTTTTTCGATTCAGCATGAATAACTACTCCGTTTGGGGTTTCGTACAATACGTCGAGACGGCGATACTGTTACGGGGACTGGCGGACGCGGTCTCGGATAGCTGCCGGCTCTCCGGGGCGCGTTTCAGGGCATCATAGTACCCGATCCCGCCGTGGCGAACGTAACCACGGGGCGGGCTTTGATCGGCACACCGCGAACTTATAGAATACGGTTTCATATGTCCCCATGCTCCCGAGAGAGGTGTTCCCATGCTTGAAGTAAAAGGTTTTCGCGGTCTGCGCTATAATTCCGCCCTGGTCCCCAATCTTGATTTGGCCATTACGCCGCCCTACGACGTAATCACGCCGGAGGAGCGCGCCGCGCTGGCGGCGGGCAGCCCCCACAATCTGGTGCATCTCATTCTCCCCGTGGAGAGCGACGGCCGCGACAAGTACGAGAATGCGGCCGCCGCGCTGGAGTCCTGGATCGCGGAGGGCGCGCTCGTGCAGGACGACGCCCCGAGCTTGTATCTGCTCCGCCAGCACTTTACCGACCTCGAAGGTAACGCACAGGTACGCAGGGGATTCTTCGGCGTGATCCGCCTGCCGGAGGTGAATGAGAATTATGTGCTCGGGCACGAGCGGACCTTTGCGAAGCCGGTGGAAGACCGCCTTCGCCTTACGGAAGCCACTGCGGCCAATCTGGGGGCGGTTTTCGGGCTGTATTCGGATCCGGAAGACGCCCTGGCCCCCCTGCTCGCGCAGATGGACGAGCGGCCCGCCGACATGAGGGCCCACACCATCGACAACGTGACCCAGGAGCTCTGGCGCGTGGAAGACGACACGCTGGTCCGTGGCTTCTTCAAAGATCAGACGATCTACATCGCCGATGGCCACCACCGCTTCCAGACGGCCTGCACCTACCGCGATGAACTGAGGGCGAAGCTGCCGCTGGACTCGAACCACCCCGCCAATTTCGCCCTGATGGGCTTCGTCTCATTCAGCGACCCGGGGCTCAAGATTTATCCGCCCCACCGCGTGGTGACGCCACCGCCGCTATTCGACGCGGACGCTTTCCTGTCCGCGCTGGGCGAATGGTTTGACGTCACTGCCGTCGCGGAGGATATGCCCGCCGCCGTGAAGGCCTCGGGCGCGCTGGGCACGATGGGGCTGGCGATTCCCGGCAAGGGTGACTACGTGCTGTCGTTCAAGGGAGATCGCGTGGCGTTCCTGGGCGATGATCGCGGGCCTTCCTGGCGCGATCTCGATGTGGCCCTGCTGCACCGAGGCATCATCGAGCGGCTGCTGGGCATTCCGGAGGGGACGGTGTTTGAATACGAGAAGAGCGTGGCCGGTGCGATGAAGGGTGCCCGGGAGGGTGGTAAACTTGCCTTCATCCTCCAGCCCACGCGCTCGGAACAAATCTGTGCCTGCGCGGATGCGAAAGAACCCATGCCGCAGAAGTCGACCTACTTTTTCCCAAAACTGCCCAGCGGCGCGGCGATACACCGCCTCAAATGAGTTTCCCTGAGCGAAGAAAAACGGCTGTCGCAGAATCTGCGGCAGCCGTTTCGCGTATTGAATGACATCAGTCGGGATCAGATCAGTCCCAGTTCCTTCAGTGCGGGGTCCATGCGTGCGGCGGACTCGTCGGTCATGGAAACCAGCGGCAGGCGCAGAACGTTCTTGATCATGCCCATCTTCGCCAGCGCGGCCTTTACGGGCATGGGGTTGGTCTCCAGGAAGAGGGCCGTGCCAAGCGACAGAGACTTATAGTGCAATTCCTTCGCCTTTGCGAAGTCGCCCGCGTTGGCCGCTTTGCAAAGATCAGAAATCAGCCGGGGGACGACGTTCGCCGCGACGGATACGACCCCTTTCGCGCCTACGGCCATCATGGGCAGGGTGAGGCTGTCGTCGCCGGACATGACGTTGATGTCGCACTGGTGGAGAATCTGGGAGACCTGATCCACGCTACCGCAGGCTTCTTTCACGGAGACGATAAAGGGCACCTTGCTAAGCGCCGCGATGGTCTCGGGGGATATCTTGGTGCCGGTGCGACCGGGCACATTATAGAGCATGATCGGGATCTGGGCCTGTTCGGCCACCATGGTGTAGTGGGCTATCTGACCGGCGGGCGTGGGCTTGTTGTAGTAGGGCGTAATCAGCAGCGCGCCGTCCGCACCCACTTCCTTCGCGTACTTTGTAAGGCCGACGGCTTCGGCGGTGTTGTTGGAGCCCGTGCCGGCGACCACGGGCACTCGACCCGCCACGCGCTCGACGACGAAGCGAATCAGTGCCTTCTGCTCGTCATGGGAGAGGGTGGCGGCTTCGCCGGAGCATCCGCAGGGGACGATACCATCGGTGCCGTTTTCGAGGTGAAAGTCAACGAGGCGACCATACGCGTCAAAGTCAATCTCGAAGTTTTCCTTGAACGGCGTAACCAGTGCGGGGAACGATCCCTGAAACATGACGTTTAACTCCTGCGCGGGCCCGTGGCCTGGCGATTTTTGGGGTTTGGAAGTGGCCCTTTAGTATCCAGCAGGCCATGCGCAGTTTTGGCCGCGCGGCACTGGGGGCCGGATTATAGCATAGGTGACTGGGGCATGCGTATGGGTCTTATGGGTCGTATGGGTCGTATGGGTCTTATGGGTCGTATGGGTCGTATGGGTCGTATGGAATGAGCGTGTCTGCCACGAACCCGAAGCCTAAAGCCTAAAGCCTACAGACTACAGACTACAGACTACAGACTAAAACGGCGTATCGTCTTCTTCGTAGTACTCTTCGACCGGTCCGTCGTCGTCGAAGGACTGGTAGGGCGGCGGTTCGTTGTGACCGCCGTCGCCGTCGAGGTTGCGGAAGCGCTGTATGTTTTTCTCGAAGAGCAATTCCACGGGGCCGGTGGGGCCGTTACGCTGCTTGGCCACGGTGAGCATGATGACGTTCTGTCGGCCTTCCTGCTCGGCGGCGGGCAGGCGAGAAAGCATCATGACGACGTCGGCGTCCTGCTCGATGGCCCCGGATTCGCGCAAGTGCGAAAGTTTCGGCGCACCGCCGTCGTCTTTTTCGGCCTCGCGGCTGAGCTGGGACAGGGCGATGATGGGGCATTTGAGCTCGCGGGCGAGGCCTTTAATCGCCCGGGAGATTTCGGAGATTTCGACCTGGCGACTTTCCGCCCGGGAAGATCCCTGCATGAGCTGAAGATAGTCGATGATGAGCAGGTCGAGCGGGTGCTGCGCTTTGTGCTTGCGCGCCTTCGACCGCAACTCGAGCACGCTGATGTTGGGCGTGTCGTCGATGTAGATATGGGCTTTGTCGAGCAGCGCGGCGGCCTGCTGGAGCTTGGGAAATTCGGAGCGCGCGAGAAAGCCGGAGCGGAGGCGGTTGCTGTCCACCTGGCCGACCATGCAGAGCAGACGGTTGACGAGCTGCTCTTTGGCCATTTCGAGGCTGAAGAGCAAGACGCCCTTGCCGTGGTAGTTCGCGGCGTTAGAGGCCACGTTCAAGCAGAAGGCAGTCTTGCCGACGGACGGGCGCGCCGCCAGAATGATCATGTCCGAGGGCTGCATGCCGGAGAGCATCTCATCGAGCTTGTTAAAGCCCGTGGGCACGCCGGTGATGCCGCCGTCGTTCTTCATCTGCTGTTCGATGCGCTTGATGCCGTCTTGCAACAATTCGGATACGCGGTGGATCGGATTGAGCTGGCGCTGTTGCGCAATACTGAAGATCTCGGACTCGGCGAGGTCCAGCAGATCGTCCACTTCCCCCTCGGCCTTGTAGGCTTCGCCCGCGCAGCGCGTGCAGATGGTGATCAGTTTGCGGCGAAGGGCCGCCTCCAGCACGATTTTGGCGTAGTACTCGACGTTGGCCGAGGTGGGCACGGCGTCCGTCAGTTCGGCGATATACACCGCGCCGCCGGACTTTTCCAGGGCGCCATCGCGCGTAAGCGCTTCACTGAGCGTGATCAAATCGACAGGGATATTCTCCCGGGCGAGTTTGAGTATGGCGCTGTAGATGTGCTGGTGCGCATCCACATAGAAGGTGTCGGCGGGGTCGTCCCGGAGGATTTCGACCGCCGTGCCGACCGCGTCGGGATTGAGCAGCATCGCGCCCAAAACGGACCGCTCCGCCTCAACATGTTGAGGCGGAGTACGGTCAAATACGGGTGCTGGCTTTTTCTTCGTTACCAATTAATCGTCGTCGTCCATGTCGTCTTCGGCTTCCGCGGCGGCAAGCTCGGCGATCTCGGCGTCAGACTTCTTGGCTTCTTCGATACCGGTGACCCAGACTTTGATCTGGGCTTCGATGCCGCCGGGGAATTTGACGGTGACCTTGAAGATGCCCAGCGACTTGATCGGCTCGGCGAGCACGAGGTTCTTGCGGTTGATCTCCTGGCCCATTTCGGCCAGCTTTTCGGCGATGTGACCGGCGGTCACGGAGCCGAAGATCTTGTCGCCTTCGCCGGCGCGGACCTTGATCTCGACGGTGAGCTTTTCGAGCTCCTTCGCGATCTTGGCCTGCTCGGCGCGGCGCTTTTCTTCGCGGCGCTTGATGATCGCCATCTCGTGCTCGATCTGCTTGGCGCTGGCGCTGTCGGCCTTCACGGCGAGGCGGCGGGGGATCAGGAAATTGCGGGCGTAGCCATCGGCGACCTTAACGGTCTGGCCCATTTCGCCGAGGTTCTCGACGTCGTCACACAGGATGACATTCATGGTATTCGTTCCCTTCGTTAGGCTTTACGCGGGCGCGCCTCCGGGGCGTGCCCTTGTAGAACACAGCCAAGGCCGGGCGATGCCCAGACCCTGTCCAAATGGTACCGCGGGGCGCACGGCGCGCCACTTGCGGCGGTAAAGAAATTTCAACCACCGGCCCGGAGGCTAGTAGTCTTGATCATCGGGGCGGTACATGACGCGCCGGAGCATGGCGATACGCCGCACACGCATCCGGAAATCGTACCACGTGTCAAACAGCCCGAAGATGCAGAGCATCGGCCACAGGCCGAAGATCAGGATCCCGGAAATCACCATGAATCCCGCAAAGGCCGAAGCCTTGAAGATGGTCAAGGTGAAGAACAGTATGGACACGCCATTTAACAAATACAGGCCGAACAAGGCCAGTGCCAGGTTCCACGAAAGAGCCCGCAACACGGGACTTGACGCATAGTAAACATCAACAAACCACATCAACGCGGCGGCAATGGCCATCCACACGACCCAGTCGGGCACGCGCATCTTCTGGAAGCCGGTGGGCTTGCGCCGCGCCCGGGCTTCCGGGTCCCGCCGCCAGCGCTCCAGCATACCCACGGTGATCGCCGAAAGGGTCAACACCGAACCGAAGGCGGAGCCGAGCGCCACGTTTTCGTAGTTCAGATCCCACCAGCGCATCAATTCGATCCACTGGGTATTTACATTCTCCATCGCCTGGAACTCGGCAATGCGCGCATTGAAAAAGATGGTCATATCCTTGCGCAGCGTCGTCCAGAGCGCCACCATGACCGAGGCCATGGCGGTGTAGCCCGTACCCGCGAGCAGCGTCAACTGCCAGCCGTAGCTCCAGTTGCGCTGGATGGCGAGGGCCAACACGATGCCCATGCCCGCCCCGGCCGCGAGGGCCAGGGCGAGCAGGGCGTCATTCATCACAAGAAGGCCCGAGGTCGCGGCCCAGAGGGCCACGCCCGCGGCTTTCTTCCGCTCGCCAGCCAGCTCATAGAGCGCGCCGAGGAGCACATAGCATACGATAGCGATGGGGATTGCGCTGACCGCCATAAACAGGAAGGCCAGCACAAACAACGTCACGCACCGTTGGACACCGGGCTTCATGGTTCACTCCGCCTGTGCCAGGATCGAGTGCATCAGTCCGCCGAAAAGGGAAGCAGGGAAATCTGCCGGGCCAGCTTGATCGCGCGGGTCAGCATGCGCTGGTGCTTCGCGGAGGCGCCGGTGATGCGTGCGGGGATGATCTTGCCGCGCTCGGTGATGTAGTGCTTCAGCATGGCGACGTCTTTGTAGTCGATGTGGACTACGCGATCCACCGTCAAACGGCAGATCTTCGGACGCTGTATTTTCTTTTTCTTTTTGCGTTTCGCCTTCTTGGCGCGGACCTTGGCCTTCGCCTTGGCGGAAATTTTAGCCATTGTAGGGGCTTCCTTCAGGAGTTGTGGTTAGAAAGGAATGTCGTCTTCGGGAATCGGTTCTTCGATCTCGCGGGGCGCGGGCGCGCTGGAGGAGGGCCGGCTGCTCTCGCCGCCGTAGCCTCCGCCGCCACCGCCATAGTTGCCGCCACCGCCGCCGCGACCGTTCTCGTCCCAGTCCAGGGCCGTGATACGTTGCGCGGCGATTTCAATCTTGGACCGCTTCTGTCCCGTTGCCTTGTCTTCCCAGGAGTCACTCTTCAGCCGGCCCTCGACAATAACGGGGCGGCCTTTCTTGAGCTTTTCGCCAACATATTCCGCGTACTTGTCCCAGACCGTCGCTTCGATGAAGGAGGTGTCCTCCTTGCGCTCGCCGTTCTTGTCCTTATAGTAACGGGTATTGGCAATGCTAATCCGACAAACGGCGCGACCGGAGCTGATATACTTCAACTCGGGATCGCGCGTCAGCCGACCGGCGATGACTACATTGTTCAGATCGGGCACCCGGAGATCGCTCATGCTTCCTCACCTTTCTGGTTTAGTGACAGGGTCCTGAAAATCGACGTACGCCGTCGAATTCTTCAGGCATGGGCAAGCAGGACCAAATGGTATTGGCTGTCGCCCAGCCACTTAGTCGTCGTCTCGGTCATTTCTCTGCAGGCGCGCGGGGATGATTTCGTCGTCATCATCGTCATCATCGCGTCCGCCCGCGGCGCTCTTGCGCAGATCTTCTTCCTTCCGGCGGGCCTGTTCTTCTTCGGCGCGCAGCGTGTGCTCGTCGTAGTAGGTCACCAGATAACGGATAACCGAGTCGTGCAACTTGAACCACAGCTCAAGCTTCTGGATAAAGTCCGGGTTGGCCTGGAAACGCAGCAGAATGTAGTTTCCTTCAGAGTACTTCTTGACCAGATAGGCCAGTTTCCTCTTGCCCCAGATCTCCGAGCGCACGATCGTCCCGCCATTCTGGGTCACGAGGTCCTGGACCTCCTGGGACAACGTCTGGATGTCACCGTCCTCCACATTCGGAGAAGCGATGTACAGCGCTTCGTAAGTTCTCAAGACAATTCACCTCCTTTTAAAGGTAGACAGGGGTAAGGCTCCGGACACTCCGGGGCCAGCATAGCGGGTAAGCATAGCAAATAGGGACGGCGCGGGGCAAATGATGTTTCGGGCAGGCTGGAGGCTGGAGGCTGGAGGCTGGAGGCTGGAGGCTGGAGGCTGGAGGCTGGAGGCTGGAGGCTGGAGGCTGGAGGCTGGAGGTTGGAGGTTGGAGGTTGGAGGTTGGGGACTCCGCTCATAAGACCCATAAGACCCATAAGACCCTTCACCCTTCACCCTTTCCCCTTTCCCCTTGACGAATTCCGGCCCTTCGTATAGTCTGAAACGGGCCGAGGGGGCCGAAACTGTCAACAGGGAGCACACCATGCGCAATTCTTCCACGATTACCCTCCTGCTACTTGGCGCACTGGCGCTGTTCTGTGCGATTCCCGGCTGGGCCGGGGAAAAACCCGCCCACAAGCCGGGGGGCCGCACGGAAATCGGCGGGACGCCCTGGAAACCGCAGGCGGATCAGCCCGGCAAGGTAGTCTACGGCACGGACGACCGCCGCGATGTCTTTGAGGAGACCGACGCGGACCGCAGGGCCCTGGCCGACTCCACCTGCGCCCTGGTCGATGCCAGCAACCTCACAGAAGCGGAGGACGGCACCTTTGCCCTCCAGACCTACGACTATGATTATTACGGATTTGAACCCTGCGAAGGTGAACCCTTCGCCAGCCAGCCCGTGGCGGCGTATTGCACCGCCTTCGTGGTGGGGCCGGACTTAATCGCCACGGCCGGGCATTGCTACAGCGATTCCGATCTCCCCTACGCCCGGTTTGTTTTCGGCTTTCGCATGATCGACGGCGAAACGCCCCGGACCACCTTCGACGCCGATGAAGTCTACACCGGCGTGGAAGTGGTGGCGCGCCAGCTCGAAGGGGATTTCGACTACGCCGTGATTCGCGTGGATCGGCCCATCGTGGCGCCCGGTGCGCGAATCCTGCGTCTGCGCGGCGCGGGAACGATTCCGGAGGGAACCCGGGTGGGCGTCATTGGCCATCCCGCCGGCCTCCCGACGAAAATTGCCTTTGGCGACAATTCGGTTGTTCGGGCCAGCGACGAAGTCGGCTATTTTGTGACCAACCTGGATACGTTCGGCGGCAACTCCGGCTCGCCCGTGTTCAACGCGGACACCGGGCTGGTCGAAGGCATTCTGGTCCGGGGCGAAGAGGATTTTGAATTGGATGGCGACTGCTTTCGCTCGCGGGTGCTGGAAGACGATGCGGGCTTCGGCGAAGACGTGAGCAAGGCCGCCACCTTTGCCCGCTTTGCCCAGGCGGGCCGGGGCACGCTGAGCCTGGATCAGGCGGCCTACCAGTGTGCGGACACGGTGGCGCTCAGCCTCTTCGACGATGATCTGCGGGAAGTGGAAAGCGCGCAGGCCACCATCTACACCAGCGGCGGCGATGTTGAAACCTTCGACCTGACGGCCTCCGGCGCACCGGGCAATTTCGGGGCTACTATCGCACTGGCGGCGGGCGGACCCGTCGAGGGTGATGGGACATTGCAGGCCCTCGAAGACGAGTCCATCATCGCGAGCTATCGTGACGCGGATACGGGCGGTGGAACGCCGGGCGATGCGGTCGTCACCGCACGGGTGGACTGCACGAATCCCACGATATCGAATGTTGCCGTGACCTATGCAGGCGGGCGTAGGGCCCGCATTTCCTTCACAACCAGCGAGGCCGCTACGGGAACGGTCTATGCCGGGCTGGACTGCGCCGTGCTGGATCTCTCGGCGTCGGGCGATGTGACCACGGATCACGTAATCGAAGTGCAGGGGCTCAGCCCCCTGACCGAATACCGCTTCCGCGTGGCGGCGGAAGACCCGGCGGGCAACAGCGCCGCAGACGACAATGGCGGCAATTGCTTTACATTTACCACGACTGATTATCGCGACTATCTCACCCAGGGCCTCTTTGATGGCCTCTCCGATCTCACCGGCATGTCCGTGACCTTTACGCCCGACGGCTCGGCCTCCGGCTATGAGGCCTGCATGGCGCCCGCAGACGGCTTCTTCACTTCGCCCTTCTGCGGCGAGGCCGTGTTCCCCGGCGATGACGAGAATGCCGAGTACAACCTCGCCGCCGGGCGCAAGGTGACCCTTTTCGGCCAGGAATACGGTTCCTTCTTCGTCAACGGAAATGGCTATGTGACCTTTGGCAGTGAAGATTTCTCTTATGACCCCATATACGAAACGCATTTTGCCCTGCCCCGGATCAGCGGCTACTTTACCGACCTCTACTCGCCCGCAGGCGGCCTGATCAGCGTGGCCGAGCTGGACGACCGCGTGGCCATCTCCTACTTCAACGTGCTCGACTACTACGGCGACTTGCAGAGCTTTCAGATCGAAATCTTCGACGATGGTGCAATCCGGCTGACCTGGGTCATGCTGACCTACCCCTATGGCATCGTGGGGCTCTCTGACGGCTCCGGGATGGACCCGGAATTCGAACCGAGCACCTTTGAAAGCGCACCGGAATGCGTCGACTCACCCTACGAAAATATTGTCTGTGAGGTGGATGTCGACAACGATGCCTGTGACACGGCACTGCCCATCGCTGTCGGGCAGGTGCAGACAGGCGCGACCCACGCCGCCATGGGCAGCAGCGAAGTCCCCGGCTGCGAGTACTGCTACGGCCCCGACGTCTGGTATACCTTCACCCCGCCCACATCGGACACCTATTCCGTCTCCCTGTGCGGCAGCACCTTCGACACCATCGTCGAGATCTTCGGCGGCGACTGCGGCGGACTCGAATTTGTGGAGGGCAACGACGACGGCTACTGCGACTACGCATCGACCGCGGTGGCCTCGCTCAACGCCGGAGAGACCTACTGGATCCGCATCTCCGGCTACGGCGCAACCACCGGCGCCTACGAACTCGAAGTCACCCGGGGCGCCAAGGCCAGCTTCGGATGCTACGTAGACGGCGGCACGCCGCGCAACCCGTGGACGGAGATCCTGATCGCCTGCGGGCTGGTGACCCTGCTCGCATGGCGGACGCGCGAACGCCGCGCGTAGGAGAGAATTTTCCGCACGACGTCCGCGATGCCCCCGCCCGGCTCGAAAGCCGTATTGATGGTCGAGATCAATCCGGCAGGGTAAAGTCGGCCTCCAGCTCGCCGCTCTCGGGGACTTCGACGACACGGGCTTCGTGATGGTTAATCTTCCAATGCGACTCCTTCGGGCTGCTCATGAGAAGGAGCGTATAGGTACCCGGTTTCTGGAGCGGAGCCTCATAAGCGCCTGCGTCATCCACAGCGACATGGCTCGCGAGGTCGCGCTGCGTGGACAAGCGATCGGCGGCCTCAGCGGCCTCTTCCAGGTTCATGGCACCGAGCAATACGGCGACGCTGGTCATCTCGTCCGCGGGCAGGCCCGTCACGGTACCCCGCACGCCGGCGACCATGGTCGCGTCGACCGTAAGCTCCGTGACCTCGCCCGCCGCAAGGGAGACATCGTGCACGAAGGTTCGTCCGGCGCCGGGCTCGGTTGACACCACCAGTTCCGCCGCCCCAAGTGGCACTTCGGAAAAGCGGAAGCTACCGTCCTGCGCGATAGCCTGCGACTGGCCTTCGGGCCCCGATTCAGTTTCCACATGGAGCGTTACCGAACCCTCGGAGGCCGGCGCGCCATTCATGGTAACGACGCCGTGGACTGCGGCGCTGGCCGGTGGAATCTCCATCTGCAACGATTTATCCTCGCCGGGCGCCATTTCGAGCATCAAAGACCGACTTCGCTTCGACGGAAGCAGGAAAGACACTTGAACGTTGCCAGGCATGATGTCGATCACCGTGGCGCGCCCGTCGGGTCCTGTGGTGGCGCGGGCGGATGTGGCGCTGAATCGCTCGCCCGGCGCACCGCGATATTGAGCAATAACGCGGACGTCGGACAACGGCTTGCCCTCGGTTTGAACTTCCACGTGCAGGCGCGCGGCTTTTTTCAGCACGATCTTCATTTGCGTCTCGGGTTCGCTCCCACCGGGCGCGAAATTGCGGTGAAACACGCCTACATACTGAAGGTTCGTCGGCGCACCCTCGAGACGAAATTCCCCCTCCGGCCCGGTCGTCGCCACGATGCCCTTCTCGCGCATTGGAGCGGAGGGTACGTCGCCCAGATAAATCTTCGCATTGGGAACGGGTGCGCCGCCTTCATCGACCACCTTGCCCGAAAGTACCAGGTCACTTGGCTCCAGCGCCACCAGGAGATCTCGTATCTGTTCACCCTCGCCAATCGTCAGGGGGTTGAACGATGGAGTGTATCCAGCGGCCTCGATCATTACGGTCACCTCACCCACGCGCACTGAATCCAACTGAAAGCTGCCATCGGCGCTTTCAATGGGGCGCTGTCGCCCGACAGTGGAACGTGGGAATGACTGCTGGTGGCCCCGCAACTGCACGGCATCGAACAGCTTTATCGGCTGTCGCGTCCTGGCGTCGATGACGCACCCTTCGATCGCTGCCCGCCGCAAGAGCACGATGCGGACATCTTGATCGCCCGCCCTTACCATAGTCGGCTCTGCGTACATCACAGGTTTGGAGCTTGGAGCCTCAAGTGCCAAGGTGTCTCCGCTCGCGCGCGCTTGCAAAGCCAGGTCACCTTCAGGGAGATAGGGAATCGTGAAACGGCCGAACGCATCCGTCCCGACGTTGCGGGGAACAGGCCTCGAAGTCGAAACGCGGGCATCCGGCACAGGTTCTCCCGCACTATTGGTAACAACCCCGGAGATTGTCAGATTGCCCTCGGTGCCATAGGTAAGAATGAGATCATCCTTATGCTCGCCCGGTGCGAGGGTGATACTTGCGTACTCATAGTTTGGAAAGGTGTCGCCGCTTCCCGGTTCAGTGAGGGTGGCGCTGTACTCGCCAGGCGTAATATCCCCGACCGAGTAGTTCCCTGACGCGTCGGCGACTGCCTTAAAGTAGGTGCCGCCCGCCGGATATTTCACTCCGTCTAATTCGACCGTGGGGCCACGATAGGGAACTCCTCCCGAAATCACTACCGCTTCGTACACTTTCGTGTTCCTGAGATGAACCGTTGCTCCCGCAAAAGGGCGACCGTCTGGAAAGACCACCGAACCCGAGACTGAGGCGAGCGTCGATGTGTCCGCAGAAACCTCGGCTGTATGGTGTACGCTCGCCAAAGTTTCTTCAATGCCATCTTGCCCGCCCGGCACTTGAGCCTCGGCCAGAACCGACTCGGGTTTCGCCGAATCTGATAGGAGTGTATCGGAGGGTGCCTGAACAACCTGGGGCTGTTGCACCGAAGAACTATCGTCTCTCGCTGCAACCGTCACGGAAGCCGCGACGCCCGCCCCCACCACCAGCACTGCCGCAGCCACTTTGAGCCCCATCCCCGATGCGTAACTGCTAAGCACCGCCCACACCGACGGTGTCGCCACGAGCGCCGTGCGCCCGACCTCCTGCATAACTGCGACGGGCAATGCGCTGGCCGAATTCTCCTGGATCAGCGTCGTCAGGGCCGCTCCGGCAGGCGCAATCACGCCCTTGTCCTTCAAGCGCTGGCGCACTTGCTCGATGCCCTTCCCGATTCGGTGGGTCACCGTCTGCCGGGGAATGCCCAAGGTCGTCGCGATGGCGGCGTGGGACTCCTGCTCGAAGAAGTAGCGCACCAGCGGTTCGCGGCTGGCCTCGGGCAGCGCCATGACGGCCTCGTCCACCAGTTCGCGAATATCGTCCCACGCAATGTGGGCCGCGCCGGGCTGCGCCTTGCTGTATTCCAGATCCCGCGCGTCGCGCCGCTTTCGCGAACGGATGACATCGAGCGCGGCGTGGTAGGCGGTGCGGTGGAGCCATGCGGCCACGTTGCGCGAGGGCGGGCGCTTGGCCTGAGCGAGTGCGAGAAAACTCTCCTGCGACACATCCTCCGCGGCCTGCACATCGCGCAACACCCGCAGCGCCGTGGCGTAGACCATCCGCGCATGGCGCGTGGCCAGAACGTGAAAGGCCTCCGCGTTCCGGTTGCGGTACCAATAGGTCAATAAAGTCTGATCGCTCAATTCCGTCATGGTGGCATCCCCTGTGGTTGTTATACGTAAAGACGCCGCCGAGGTCAAAACGGCCAAGGGGGATGCCGAGACCTGACGTGTTCATAGGGAGCTCACAACAAAGGATCTTGGACATTTATGTCCGAGGCAGAACTCACGCCAACCCCACAGGGCCCGGTAAGTCTGTGCGATCAGTCCGGATTGCCGGGTTAATAGTGTCGGATACCTTGGGCTTCATACACGCTATCACGCCCTTCGAAAAACATTGCAGGCTCTGCCTCGGACATGAATGTCCAAAATCCTTCATTGCACGAACACCGCGCGATGGAGAGATTTTCGCGCGGTGCCCAAACTATCCCGGTCGAACGGGATTTGTCGCTCTTACTTACTCTGGCAAGGCGAAATCGACGTTAATCTCCCCGCCATCAGGCACCTCCACAACACGGCATTCAAAACTTTCATACTCATTGAGTATGATTCCAGGATGGACCAGCAGTAGGACCGTGTGGGTACCCGATTCGACCAACGCGACCTCGTATGCTCCTGATTTGACTATCGCCTGGCCGGCGGTCTTGATGTCGTCCATGGAACCGGCGGCCAATTCCAGCGCTTCCTCTTCGCCGATGGCGCCGCGCAGAATATTGACGCTAGCGTGTTTGCCCCGAGCCAATCCGTTCACCGTGCCGCGCACCCATGCCTCGATGGTCACGTCGACGTTCACGTTAGTAATCTTCCCCGTGTTGAGGGCTACATCTTCCACAGACACCCGACGACGGGGCTGCGCTGTCGTCACGACAAGTTGAGCGGCGCCCAGCGGAACCTCGGGAAAGCGAAAATCGCCCCCGGGCAGAACGGGACGGGTGAGCGTTTCCATGCCCGTCGCAGTTTCCACGAAGAGATGCACCGTTCCAGCTCCAACCGGCCCGCCGTTCTCATGGACCGTGCCTTCGACACTGGCAGGGGCTGATGCCATCTCGATTCGCAGGGTATTTTCCATGTCCTGCTCCAGAACGACCGTTTCGCGCCGGGTGCGCCCGATATCGAGGCTCGCGGAAACGCTTAACTCACCGGGAGGAAGCTCCTCCATAACTACGCGTCCAGCGGAATCGGTTGCCCCATAACCCAGACTCCCGGCACTCACTCGCGTATTGACCAAGGGCACGCCCCCCGAGTAAACATCGACGGTGAGGCGGCATGCCGGCTTCAAGACAATGGTATAGCCGTCGGAAGTTTCCCCTGCGGCGGGCACAAAACCCGAATGCCACGCGTATACTTTCTCCTGGCCCGGCAATGCGTCCGCAACTGTAAACGCGCCCGATTCATCCGATTCCGAAACGACTTTCTGGTGCTCGCGAATGCGCGGTTGTTCGGGCTTCTCCGTGTAGATCTTCGCCCCTGCTACAGGCTTTCCGTCCTCCGTCACCACCTTGCCCGCGATCACCGTGCTGGTCACCGGAGTCAACTCGAAGGTCAAGCCGGATAGGAGTTCCTTCTCGGGCACCGTAACAGGGGCCAGTGCGGGTTCATAGCCCGGTGCCCGCACCACCACCGTCCCCTCGCCGGACTGAAAGTTTTCAAAGCTGAAAAGACCGTCCGCATCGTTGAATTCGCGCTTGAAGCGAACCTTGCGGTCATTAAACTCCGTCTTGTGGCCGCGCATGTGGGCCACTTCAAACTTCGGAATTGGCTTATGAGTTCTACCGTCGATTACCCGACCGCTCACACCGCCTGCATACTGGAGTACAAAACGCACATCCTCATCGCCCGCACTGGCTGCGATCCAGGACTCATTGAAGCCCATTATAGTGGGAGAAAGTACAACGTTGTATTGACCTTCTGGAACGTATGTCAATTCGAAGCGACCTCGTTCATCCGATACCGCTTCACGCATCACGCCGCCTGCAAGCATCACTTCAACGCCGCTCAATGGTGAACCGCTGCTGTCCGCCACGATACCCGCGATGCTAAAGTCGCCCTCCAGCCTGTAAGTCACTTCCAGATCGCCTCGCCGCTCCCCAGCCGCCAACACAACGCGGGCCATTTCGTCTGATAGACTCCACGAGTTCGAAAGCGCATCCCCCACGATAATGAGATACTCCGCCGGCGTCAGATCTTTTGCTTCGAAGCGGCCGCTATCGTCCGCTTGCAGGTAAATCTTCCGCACATAAGGCGCCGAACTAACGCTCGCAGCGTCCACCAACGTTATTCTGGCGCCGGGCATAGGCGTTTTGTCGGGAAGCAACACGACCCCGGAGACGGAAGCCAATTGCGAATTACTCACCAGCCCGGCTGCAGTCTCCAGACTCTCTGGTGCCGCAACTCCGCTGTTGTTTTCACCCGGTCCCGCCACCGCGATTGGCTTCACGTATGGTTCCGATGCGGCCAATTCGGTCGATGCAGAATGCACTACGCCCCCCGGAGGCGGCTGCGTCGAGTCATCATCGGTTCTCGACTCTATCGTAGCGACCGTCATCGCCACCCCCACCACCAGCACCGCCGCAGCCACTTTGAGCCCGAACCCCGACACAAACGTCGCGCCCACGGCCCATAGCGACGGTGTACCCGCGAGGGCGATCCGCCCCAGTTCCATTGTTAATGTCGCGGGCAAGGCGAGGGCCGAATTTTCGTGAATCAATGCCACCAGCGCCGCGCCGGCGGGCGCGACGATGCCCTTGCTGGCGAGGCGTTTGCGCACGAGGGTGATCCCCTTCTCGATGCGCTGGGCCACGGCCTGGCGCGTGATGCCCAGGCGCTCGCCGATGGCGGCGTGGGTCTGCTCTTCGAAGAAGTAGAGCACGATGCATTCCCGGCAGGCATCGGGCAATCCCGCCACGGCCTCGTCCACGAGGTCGCGGATGTCGTCCCACTCGGTGCGGGTACTGTCGGGCTGCGCGGTGGCGTAGGCGTGGTCCCGCGCGGTGCGGCGGGTGCGGGCGCGGGTGAGGTTCAGGGCGGCGCGGTACGCGGTGCGGTGGAGCCACGCGGCCACGTTGCCCGACGGCGGGCGGCGCGTCTGCGCCAGGGCCAGGAAACTCTGCTGGGCGACTTCTTCCGCGTCGTGGGCGTTGCGCAGGATGCGCAGGGCCGTGGCGTAGACCATGCGCGCGTGGCGCGTGGCCAGCACGCGGAAGGCCTCGGCGTTCCGGTGTCGGTACCAGTGGGCAAGCAGGCTCTGATCGTTCAGTTCGGTCATGGCGGCAATCCTTACGTTGTGTTATACGTAAAGAAACCGCCGGGCGCAATGATGCAAGGAGATATTTTCCCGGGCCCGCCTCAATTCCGGTTCAGTACCTCCCGGACGGTCCTGAGCAGGTCGCGGTGGCTGTAGGGCTTCTGGATGAGGGTCAGGCCGTCCTCGAGGACGAAGTTCTTGTGGATGGCGTCTTCGCTGTAGCCGCTTGCAAAAAAGGCCTTGATGCCGGGGTGTTCCGCCTGCATCCGCTGGTAGGCCTCGTGACCGCCCATGTTGGGCATGACCACGTCGAGGATGGCGAGGTCGCCCCGTCCCGGATAGTCTTTGAGCACGGCGAGGGCGTCGGCCCCGTCGTTGGCGGCGACCACGGTATAACCCGCGCCTTCGAGCACCTGGCGGACCATGACGCGCACGGCCTCGTCGTCTTCCGCGAGCAGGATGGTTTCGGTGCCACCGGCCACGGGCTCGTCCGCCGCGTCGATCTCGATTCGGTGTTGCCCCGCCGGCTGGACGGGCCAGTAGAGATTGAAGGTTGAGCCTTTTCCCGGCTGGCTCTGGACGTCAATCACGCCGTTGTGCTGCTTCACGATACCGTAGACTGTGGCGAGGCCGAGGCCGGTGCCTTTGCCCACGGGCTTCGTGGTGAAAAAGGGCTCGAAAATATGGGTCAGGGTCTCCTCGCCCATGCCACAACCCGTGTCGTGCACACTGAGGAGCACGTAGTCCCCGGGTTGGGCCTCGGGATTGCTCGCACAGTCCTGGGCGCTCAGGGTGACTTCACGGGTTTCGATGGTTACGATGCCGCCCTCGGGCATGGCGTCGCGGGCGTTTAGACAGAGGTTGGTGAGAGCCTGTTCGACCATGCTCCTGTCCGCGAAGACGTAGTTCAGGTGGGAGGCGGGATGCCAGCGAATCTGTACCTGCTCGCCGATAATCCGGCCCAGCATCTTCATCAGATCGGCGGTGGTTTCGTTCAGGCTCAGGGTCTCGGGCCGCATGATCTGGCGGCGGCTGAACACAAGCAACTGAGAGACGAGCCGGGCGGCGCGGTGTCCGGCACCGGCGATTTGCTCGATCAGATCCCGGGACTGTTCCTGTGAAATGGCGTGGAGCAGCAGGATGTCGGAGTAGCCGATGATAATCTGCAGCAGATTGTTGAAGTCGTGGGCCACGCCGCCCGTGAGCTGGCCGATGGCTTCCATTTTCTGGGACTGGCGCAACTGGGCTTCGAGATGCTCGTGCTCCTCTTCGTTGCGAATGCGCTCCAGATAAGCGTTGAGCACCGGCGCCGTCTGCAGCGCGGCGCTCTCCAGCAGGCCCACTTCGTCGGCGCCGTACCCCCCCATGCGATTCGCCAGAATAAAAAGTCCGATGGCGCGCCCCTGGTGGATGAGGGGCGTGGCTATGGCATTGTCCAGGCTCAGGTGGCCCTCGGGCACCCGTAGTTTCTCGTTGAGCAGGAATGTCTTCGATTCCCGAAGGGCGCGTCCCCAGATCCCGGCCCACTGGTCCGGCGTGAACACGGCCGTCCCCTCCGAATACTCGGGCTTGCCCCAGAGAAGCTGCGAAAGGGCGGGGCAGGCCAGGTTGCCCGCGCCGTCGATGTACCCGAACAGGCCGAAGCGGCTTTCCGTGGCCGCTTTGACCACTTCGAGCAGCTCGGTGAAAACATGATCGTGGTCGGCGGTTAGAAAGACCGAAGTCATGTTTTTCGTCAGGTTGATCGCGCGGTGCTGGCGCCGCAGGGCAATTTCGGACATGCGCCGCTCGGTCAGGTCTTGAATTAGCCCGTACATCTTGACACAGCGCCCGGCGACCACCGTGGGAAGGCCGTTGGTACGGACGAAGCGCTCCTCGCCCAACGCCGTGAGAATGCCCGACTCTTCGTCGAAGGCCCTTCCTTCGAGCAGGGCCGCACGGAGCGCGCCCGATTCCGCGGACGGTCCGCCGTCGTGGTGGTAGCAGCCCATCCACGCATCCAGACTCACTTCGCCCTCGGCGGAAATCCCGAAAATTTCCCGCGCGACGCGGCTCCAGGTCAGCCGCCCGCTATCCAGGTCAAACTCCCAGCTTCCGATCCGCGCGGCCTCGTTTGACCGTTCCAGCAGTTCGTAGGCGTGGGCCAGCCGGTACTCGGCGCGCTTGCGCTCGGTGATGTCCACCGCCGTGGAGAGCACCCGCCGTGCGCCATCCACTTCCACGAGCACCCCCGAATACAGGGCGGTCATCGTCGAGCCGTCGGCGCGACTCAACTCCAGTTCCACGTCGCGGGCATGGCCGTCCCGCTCAAATAGTTCAACGAGGCGCTCCCGCAGCGCCGGCGTGATGAAGCCCAGTTCCGTGCCGCTGTTGCCCAACACCTGCTCTGGGGTAAAGCCGGTCAATTCGTAAAAGGCGTCGTTGGCCTCCAGGCAGCGTCCGTCTTCCAGCGCGGTAAGGGTCATGAGAAAGGGCGCGTTCCAGAAAGCCTTGGAGAATTTGGCCTCCGACGCGAGCAGGGCCTCCTCCGTGCGCATCCGCACCACCGTGTCCCAGGCGATATCCGCAAGCTCCACGATCATATCGCAGTCATAGTCGCCATAGTTCGTGGGTTTGTTCCCCACGCCGAGAATCGCCACCACCTGACCGGACCGAAAGACCGGCACCACCAGTTGGCGGATGATGGGCGAATGTCCCTCGGGCAGCCCCTTCCGGTGGGGCAGGTTGGCGTAGTCGTTGTGTATGACCGGCTTGCGCTCCCGGACGCAGTCCACCCAGACCCCCGCCTGGCTGATGGGATAGTGAAGGCCTTCGCCCTCGGCCGTGCACATGTGGGCCAGGGTATTGGTGGACCAGGCCTGAAGCGCCAGATTCTCCTGGTCGGGATCCACGAAGTGAAAGAAGCCTATCCGGCTATCGGTCAGCTTTTCCGCCTCGTCCAGAAAGGTCTGAAGCAGGTCATGGGAACTGTGGCCCTGGCTGGCGAACTCGATGAGCCGGAGCCGCGCGGCGGACACGTTTTCCTGCCGTTTGCGCTCCGTGATGTCCTGGACGACGCCGAGCGTCCGAAAGATACGCCCGCGATCGTCGAACTCGTGTTCATAGCGCGACTCCACCACGCGCACATCGCCATCGCCCGCGCGGATGATGCGAAATTCGGTTGAATTCAGCCCCTCTCGATTCTTGAGTGACTTGAAATAGGCTTTTCGCGCGCCGTACCAGTCTTCCGGATGGATGCACTGGAAAATACGCCGCGCACTCACGCGGCCACAGGGGGACGCATATTGAAAAATTTTGCAGAATTCGTCGGAGCAGGTGACCTTCCCGGTCGCCAGATCAAACTCCCAACTGCCGATATGCCCCACCGACTGGGAACGCTTCAAGAAAGACTCACTTCTTTTCAGCGCAAGCTCGGCCTGTTTTCGCTCGGTGATGTCCCTTGTAAAAACAAACATGTGCCCGCCGAGGGTCGGATGGGCGCTCACGCTTACGTCCGCATCGATGATGCGTCCGTCTTTGCACCGATGCCGGGCTTCAAATCGCAAATGCCCCTGCGCCGCGATTACTTCTATTCGGTGCCTGGAATCTTCGGGGTTTTCATCCGCATCGATATCGTACACCGCGAGCTGGAGCATCTCGTCCACCGAGTAGCCGAGCGTATTCGCCGCCGCCTGGTTGACCTCGATTATCCGCCCCTGAGCATCCACGACCCAGAACCCATCAATGGCGGCCTCCAGAATCTTGGCATTGCGCACTTCACTCGCAACCCGCTCCGACAAATCCCGCGCCGTACCGATGATCAGTGGTCCCCGGTCGGTCTGGATGTGGGCGGTCCGCACCTCCACTGGGAACACGGAGCCGTCCTTCCGCCGGTGACCCGAGTGGACGAGTTGTGTCTTCGATGTGCGTAGCCGACTGTAGAAATCCGCAAATTCAGGCAGGGTCGCGGTATCTGTATCGATATCCACCACATTCATGGAGAGCAGTTCTTCGCGCGTATAGCCGGTCGAACGACAGGCCTGTTCGTTGACCTGGACCAACCTGCCGTCGGCCTCCGCCACGAAAATCGCGTCGGCGGACTCCTCAAACAGCACATGGAGCCGTCGCTCTCGCTCGACCAGGCGGGCCTCGTTCTCCTTCTGCGAGGTGATGTCGGTGGCCGCGCCCACGTAACCCGTGTATTTGCCCCGGGTGTCGAAGGTCGGCGCGCCGTCGTCCTTCACCCAGCGATATTCGCCCGCCGCGCCACGGAGCCGATACTCCAGGGAGAAAGGCTCCCGGTTCTCGATGGCCGCCCGGCAGGCGTTGCTCACCCGCAGAAAGTCATCCGGATGGATGGACTCCGCCCAGTCGGAACCGCCGGGGCCGCCGGCCCAGGTGCCGCCAGGCCCCTGCTCGGGCGTGCGGAAGACCTCCCGGGGCCGCTCCCCTTCGATTTTCCAGAATAACGTGGGCAGACTGGAAACCAAGGACGCGTAGGATGCCCGGCCCGCATCGAGGGACTGGCGGGACTCGCCGTAGTACATCAGCCAGACGGCCACGGCGGTGAAAAGCGCCAACGCGGCGTCCAGCTCGTAGTCCCAGGGCAAATACCACGCCAACTCCCAGGACAGGGGATGATCGAGGGCGTGGAAGGCCCAGGCGACCAGCGACCAACTCGTCAAGGTCGCGCCTTGATTGCCCCGTCTGCGAGGGGAGCGCAGCATGGTAAGGCCCGCCCAGAGCGCAGCGAGCGCCGACAGGAAGGACGGGGGAATAGCGCTGACCAGGTGTGGCCAGTCCGCAAGCTCCGACAGGGCGGTCCAAGCCAGGACGGCCGCGAAGGCTCGTTCCCAGTACTTTGGCCCCGCAACGCCCGCCCAGTGTTGCGCTCCCCGGAGCAAGAGGTAGGTAAAGGCCAGGGTGAGGGCATGGTTCCCCCCATGCCATAGCCCGAACTCTGGTTGATAGGCGGTGGCCAGCGCCCCGATTTGCCGGAGAAATAAGATGATCCAGGCAAAAGTCCAGAGGAGAAGCGTCTTGTCGCGCTCCTGTCGGTACATGTAGTAACACACAAGCGCGAGAAGTGTGGTGACGAACAGGGTGGTAATCGCGGGCGGTAATAGCGGATTCATGAACTCGCCTTGGATCCGATCGGGACGTGCGGTGAACATCGCTCCCCTCGTGTACCCGGCGGTATCCGATGAACCGCGCGCTCCCCCGGAAAGACTCTACGCGCCGTTATCAGGATCTCGGGGCCGACTTGTTGGCCACCACCGCGCCTCCCGCGACGGACTATTGGATTTCAGCAGCGTGCGATACCCACCAAAGATACGCCGTGCGTGGTCCGGTTGACTTTCCCTTAAATTGTACCCGCTGGGACGCCATTTATCCAGCATGCTGCACAAGTATCGACCAGCGATTATCACGCTCGGGTGCGGAAAAATCCGCACCCCTGCGCGCCCGCGTTTTCAAGCCTTGCTCAAAGGCAACAGGCGCACCACGGCCTCAGCCGCACCGGCCCCGCTCAGCACCGCCGTCACATGGTCGCCCCGTTGTAACACGGTGTCGCCATTCGGCAACAGATCATTGCCCTGGCGCGCGATGGTCACGAAGAGGCAGCGCGCGGGCAACGGAAGGGCCTTGATGGCCTTGCCGTCCATCTCGGATCCTTCCTGGATCACGAATTCCAGCAGTACCGGTTCGCGGTGGGCGGGCACATTGGGCTGGCTCCGGTTGATATCGGCCTCCAGCAGGGCCTCGTAGATCGGCTCGGAACCCATTTGCTCCGACACCACCACGGCAAAGAGGGAGGCGGTGATCAGCGGCAGCAACTGGTGAAAGTCGCCCGTCATCTCCAATACGAGCACGATGCCTGTAATGGGTGCGCGGACCACCGCCGCGAAGAAGGCCGCCATGCCGATGGCCACGAAGGAGGCCGGCACGGGGGCCATGCCGGGAATAAGATTGCCCGAGATGGTGCCCGCAATCAGCCCGATGGCCGCGCCCATCACCAGCATGGGCGCAAAGATGCCGCCGGGCACGCCGGACATGTAGCAGAGCAGCGTGAGCAGGAACTTGCCAACGAAAAGCATCAGCAGGAAACCCAGGGTCTGCTCCGTCATGGAATCCCCGTGGAGCATCAGCTTCGTAATCTCGTGGCCACCGCCCGACAGGGCCGGCATCCACCAGGCCGCCAGGCCCACCACCAGACCCACGGCACCAGCCCGCGCCCAGGCCGGCGACTTCAGCGGGCCCGCCGCCAACCGCTGAATCTGCAGGAGCGACTTGGAAAAGCCCGCGCCCAGCACACCCGCCGCAAGCCCGATGGCCACGCACACGGGCAGCGAAGACAGCGGCGCGGCCGGGAAGCCTGTCGCCTGAAAGACATTTTCCGTGCCCCAGAAGGACGTGGCGACGATATCCGCCACCACCGCGGCCACCAGCGCCATGATGTACGTCAGCGTGGAGAATTCCCGCTGCAATTCCTCGATGGTAAAAATGAAGCCGGCCAGGGGTGCATGGAACGCCGCCGCAAGCCCCGCGCCCGCACCACAGGCCATCAGGCGCGGCGCAGCCTTCGCCGGCACGCGCAACACCTCCGACACCAGCTTCCCCACCGCGGCGCCCATCTGCACCGTGGGCCCCTCGCGCCCCATGGAAAAGCCCGAGCCGATGCACAACACGCCGCCGATGAATTTCACCGGCAGAATGCGCGCCCACGGCATCGTGTTCAGATGCATCAGCACCCCCTTCACATGGGGGATGCCGCTGCCGCCCGCCTCCGGCGCAAAGCGCGACGTGAGCCAGCCCACAAACGCGCCGCAGCACCCCGCGATAAGCATGGGCACGACCCAGCCCCACGACGGATGGGCGTCGTGCAGATAACCCAGCAGGTTAATCCGCGACTCCTCCGCCAGCAGCAGCGCCCGATGAAAGAACAGCGCGACCGCACCCGCCACCAGCCCCACCACCGCCGCCCGCCAATACTGATGCTGCCGCCGGTCCCGCAGAAACTGCCAATTCTTTAAACTGTGCAACGTATCCAATGTATCAATCACCCGAAACGCCCGAAAGGCGTCTGTTTATTTTCAATGGCATGAGTGTACGCCACGGGGGGCGCGAAGGGAAAGCCGTGGAGACGTGCCACGCGACTGCAGTAATCATGATCGTGGCCGAGGGCCGGGCCAAGCCGGCTGACACCTCCTTTGACACCGCCGTTCACATCTGTTCTACTTATGCACTCTCATTGCAAATCGGAGGCAACCCACCATGCAAACCCGATCCGAAATCACCGCCACCCTCGCGACCCGCTTCGCCGAAGTCGGGGCCTGGTTTGCGGCGCGACCCGACACTACCTTCTGCACCGCGCCCCCGGAGCGTTGGACCGAGGGACAGCACCTTGATCACCTCATCCTGAGCGCGAAGCCCCTTAACCTCGCCCTGCGCATGCCCCGCATCGCACTGCGGATGAAGTTCGGCACGGCCAAAGCTCCCGGCGAAAGCATGGAAGCCCTCGTCGCGCGCTACGAAGCCACCCTCGCGGGCGGTGGCAAGGCGCCAAGCCGCTTCGTCCCGCCCGCCGTCGCGCTCGAAGACAAGCCGCGATTACTGGAGGCATTGCGCAACGAGGGAAAGCGGCTGATCGAAGTCGCAGAGACCTGGAGCGAGCAAGACTTGGACAAATTCGTCCTCCCCCACCCGCTACTGGGCGACCTGACCGTGCGAGGGATGCTGTTTTTCACATATCACCACATGGGGCATCATCTGGAGACGCTGGGGAGGGATTACGGGGGAGAATAGCGGGGCTACGACACCTCCTCCCACCCTCACTTCGCGATGAGCGCCTCCGCTTCGCCCATCGCCAATTGGGTGGACAAGGTGTCGGGCCATTCCTCCTTGTATTCCTCGGTGCCGGGCGCGGGGAGGGTCGTCGCGGTGGCCCGCGCTTTTTCCAGCAGCGCCAGGGCCTCCGCGTGCTGGCCCTGTCCGTGGACGGCCATGGCGTGGAAAGCCTGAGCGAGGCTGCCGATGTACAGGGTCTCGTCGTCCGCCACCTTGGCGAGCCAGGTGGCGGCCTCGGCGTAGTTCTTCATGCGGTACTCCGCCATGCCGTGGGAAAGATAAAACCAGGGCAGCAACTCCGCCTCTCCCGCCTTCGCCGCGGCCTCCACCGCGTAGCGCGTCCGCACGAGAGCTTCGGCCAGCAGCGCCGGGTCGTGCGGCCCGGCGAACAGCAGGTAGCCTTTCACCGAGCGCTCCGCATCCGTCGCGAGTTCCGCGTCCTTATAGCGCGCGATCAGCCATCGGCTATGCGCGTCAAACTTTTCCACATCTCCCACCTGGGCGTACACCACGGCCATCTTGAGGCCCTGGATCGATACAATGGCCTCCGGCCGTTGCGCCTTCACTTTCTCGAAGGCCGCGATGGATTCGGGGTAGCGCTGCTCGCCCGCGAAGCGCAACGCGTCGGCCAGCAGCGCCTGCGCGTTCGCTTCATCCAGCGTGGTGTCCTCCGCCATGGCGGGGAACGCGGCGAGGAAGAGGAGAGCGGTGAGGAGATGACGTGTCATGGGGTGGCCTTGTGTGGATGATGACGTTGGGATAACTTCCGCCAGTTTAGCCCACAGATTGCTTCGTTTGGAGTTTTGCACGGCTATGAAAATGGCCTCTTGTCGTGTAAACTATACTATAGCAAAGACATGAATGAGGAGCGCTTGCCGTGCTGGACAGAGACACTAACACCAATATTCCCGCAAACGACGGCCCCTCGGGACCCGACTTCTGGCATTCCCCAACTTTGGAGGAACTCGCCGAGGCCCAGGGAGTCACGCCGATAGCCGATGTTCGCGTCCTCTTCGGCACCTGGCCCGGCGAGCCCGACGACGACTTCGAATCGCTGATTGACAAATTGCGGCATCCGAGAATGACGCGGGGATGAGCACCGTGCCGTCCGGCAAGGTATTACTCGATACCAACATCGTTTCCTACTTGATGCGCGGCGGAGAACTTGCCCAACGCTATCTGCCCCACTTGGAAGACAAACTCGCCGCCATCTCTTTCATAACCGTGGGCGAGTTGTATTACGGGGCCGAGAAACGCTGCTGGGGCGAATTAAAGCGGCGCTCGCTCGAAGCAACCCTGCGCCGCTTCGTAGTCATTCCCTATGATGCTGAGATTGCGCGCCACTACGGTCGGGCGCTTGCGGAGCGCCAACGCATCGGGCGACCTATCGAGACCAACGACGCATGGATCGCTGCCTGTGCCACACGGCATGCCATCCCGCTGGTGACGCACAATGCGGGCGATTTTCGGGATATCGCTTCGCTGGAGCTCATCTCGGAGCAAATCTAGGCCGCCTGCGCTCCCAGACTTGCGCGCCTTCACCATGTCGGTCGTCACAACGTCAGTTCGCAACCCACCTCACGTATACCGCGCATCCGGGTGAAAGCTGCACACCGCGCCCGTGGTTCCCGTGGGGCTGAATTCGCTGGCCTCGGTCAGTTTCACGCCGATGAGTTCTTCGCCGCCGAGCAACTCGTGGATCGTGGTGTTGAGGTGGATGTCGCGCATGCCGGGGTAGCCGGGGCTCCAGCGCTGGCCTTGTTTGGGGCCGATACCCATGAGTTCGCGCATGAGGCCGTGGAGGTGCTCGGCCATGTCTTCGGCCACGCGATCGGAGAGGCCCTGGAGGAAGAGGTTGGACTCGGAGTCGCCGGCCCCTTTCATCTCCGCGAGGAAGTCGTCCACCTGAGGGCCGCTGGTGGTGAGCTGGAGGCCGATGGCGCTCATCTGGCCGCCGCCGACAGGGTGGAAGTACTGCGCACCCGCGACGGTATCATCGCGCTCGCCGCCGATGACGACGGTGAAGCCGAAGCGGGCGATTTCCTGGCGCTGGGTCTCGGGGTCATATACGATGACGGTATCGCCGTCGGCTTGGCAGGGGTAGATGCCCATAACGCCCTGGGGCACGACCCAGTTGTTTACCGTAGCCTTTTCAATCCACTCTTCCAGGAGCGCGTCGAGCTTCTCCTTGCTGTGGCCCTGCTTCTCGCGGGATGCCGTGCCGCCGAAGCGCCAGTTCAATGAAAAGAGCGTCTTTTTGTCGAGGTGCGCGGCAAATTCGCGCAAGGTATAACTCACCTTTCGGCGCGCGAATCGGGGCTCGGGCGCGAGGCTGAAACCGTCGAAGGTCACGACACGGCGCGGCAAGGTCTCCAGGAGTTCCTTGTCCTCGGCGGCCTTCTTTTCCGCGCGCTCCATCCTGCGGATGAGCTTCTTCTTGTTCTCGCGGTAGAAGTCGCTGATATCGCCCGCGGAGCGGAGCTTGTTCATCACGTTGACGCCGTCCATGGCCGTGCGGCAGTAGAATACGTTTTCGCGCATGGTCTCGGGCACTTCCCGGTTCGCCATGGCCACATAAGCCGCGTGGCGATCGCTCACGGGTGCGCCGCCGATGAGAATAGGGATATTGAGCCCCTGCTCTTCCATCATCGCCGCGACGGTGATCATGTGGTTGGACGTCTGCACGAGGAGCGCGGACATGCCGATGGCGTCGGCATTGTGCTCTTTCGCGGCGTCGATGTAGCCCTGGAGCGGGGTCATGGTGCCGAGATCGATCACGCGGTAGCCATAGTTCTCCAGCAGCGTGCGCGCGAGGTCCTTGCCAATGGAATGCACGTCCTGGTAGACGGTACCGATGACGACCACGCCTTTGTATTCGATCTTGCTGTGGATGTCCACACCGGCCTCGTTGCGCATGTATTGTTCGAGGAAGCCCATGGCCTGGCGCATGACGTCGGCGGATTTCAGCAGGTGCGGCAGGGAAACCTCGCCGCGGCCGAAACCGTCGCCGAGATCCTTCATCGCGCCCATGAGGTATTCATTAATAAAGTCCAGCGGCGCGTGGGTGTCCATCGCCTGGGCCACCTGGATCGCGATCTTGTCGATGTACTCGTAGGTGTGGCCCTTGTATTCGAAGCTGCCTTTTACGCGCTCCTTGAAGCCGTCTTTCACCTTCTCGCAGATGGCCCGCTCGAGGGGCAGATCGTCGTAGCTCGTGCGGCGCACCACCACCACGCCCGTCTTCCGCTCGGCGATGTCTTCCAGCTCCGCGAAGGCGTCCATGTCGCGTTCCATCACGGCCTTGAGCCCGAGCTGATAATCGTGGGGGTCAAGGTCGGACACGAAAACGTAGTGGTCCGGATTGATGATGGCGGAATCGAGGCCCATCTTTCGGGCTTCATCAAGGAATACCGACGTGAGCACCTTGCGCATGTAGGGCTTCTTTGCGAGGCCATTGGACAGGTTGCCCACGCCGAGGGTCGTGTGCACGGTGGGGTATTTCTCTTTCACCATGCGAATGCCTTCGAGGGTCTCCACGGCGAAGTTCTGACCCTCGATCGATTCGGAGCCCAGCGGAAAGCAGTTTACGTCGATAAACATGCGATCGGGCGTAACACCATAGTTCTCCAGCGCCCGATCCAGGATCTGGCTGGCCAGATCGAGCTTCTCTTCGCGTGTGGCGCCGGGGCCCTTGGGGCCCGTGCACAGGCCCACATAGCAGGGATTGTGCTGGTCCACCGCTTCGATCACCGCGTCGATCTTGAGCACGCCGGGCGACGCTTCCTCCATGGAGACGGAGTTGATCAGCGGACGTCCGGGATACTGCTTGATGGACTCTTCCAGCGCATCAACCTGGAAGGAGTCGAGGCACATGGCGCCGGGGAAGTCGGTGGTCTGCACATGGACCACTTCCTTCATCGCGGCCACGGTGTCAATCTGATTGGAGTCCATGCACACGTCGATGACCTGGCAGCCCAAGCCCTCGACCTGCTCGCGAATCACTTCCTCGAGTACGTCGTGGTCAATGCCGGTATCATTCTCCACCGCGTCGCGCACCTTCTTCGAGCCGCGCACATTGAGGCGCTCGCCAAAGCGGATGAGGGTCTTGGAGCCGTCGAGCAGCACCGCATTCTGCGGGCCGGAGAGGTAGAGTCCCGGCTCCGGCGTGCGCGCCTTCGGCTTCAGTCCCCGCACCTGATCGGCCACAGCCTTGATGTGGGCCGCCGTGGTGCCGCAGCAGCCGCCGACGACGTTGATGCCATATTGATCCACAAACTTCCGCTGGATTGCGGCGAATTCCTCGGGCGGAAACTTGAAGACGGTCTTGCCGTCCACCGACATGGGCAGACCCGCATTGGGGATGACGGAGATGGGCAGGTGGCTGTAGCGGGAGATCTTTTCCACCGTCTTTTCCATCAGGTCCGGCCCGATGCTGCAATTGATGCCGAAAACGTCGATGCCGATGCCCTGCATGGTCACCAGCGCCGCATGGATGTCCGTGTGGAAGATCTGCATCTTCGAAAACTTGTCCACCGTCACCTGGGCGATGATGGGCAGCTTCACGCCGAGCTCCTTCATGGCCTTCTGCCCGCCCATGACGGCCGCTTTCAGCTCCAGGATGTCCTGCTGCGTCTCATACAGAAGCACGTCCGCGCCGCCATCGACCAGCCCCTTCACCTGGTGGTAGAAATTATCCATGATGGCTTCATAGGTCGAAACCGTGAGGTCCGCCTTGGTGCTGGAGAGCACGCGGTTGGACGGGCCAATGGAACCAAACACAAAGAGGGGCCGCCCGTCGTAACCGGGGTCCTTCAGGTAGCGCGACCGCGCCTCGCAGGCCAGCTCCGCGCCGCGACGGCTCATGAAATAGGCCAGGGCTTCATAATCGTTGCCGCGAAAGTCCATCTCGAGATAGGGAATGGCCTCAAAGGCGTTCAGGTCGATGCCGGAGAAGTCATACTCGCAGAGGCGCATGGGCGAAGCACCGAAGGTGTTCGTCTCCACCGCATGCGACCCGGCCTTATAGTAGTTCAGGTGGATATTGATCATATCCTCCGGGCGCGAGAACGAGAGCAGATCCGAGAGCATTTTGAAGTCGCTACCGCCGAAGGAGTCGTCGCCGAGGTACAGATCCTGGATGGCGGTGCCGGTGGCGCCGTCAAGTACGATGATCTGGTCTTTCAGGGCGTCAAGAAAATTCATGCCTATACTCCGGGGGTGTCGCGGGGAAGAATCGAGGGCCTGGGTCCGCTCCGGGTATCGAATTACCGGGAAGCGGGACTTTCATTGTACCATTACGCGCCGAGCGGGGTAAATTCGCTGAAATTCCCTGATTCACCCGCACCGCGCTATTGGTAGGTGCAGAGACCCGATACCGTCGCCCTTGGATACCGGAACACGGCCCGATGCGCATGCGAGCGCGGTGGATGGTACATCAGCTACGAGTCAAGAGATTTTTGGGAACCGTAAGTTTTCGCAAGTGGGCGCAAATTAATAGTGAGGTCGTTGTTACTGACCAATGCGTGTGGCATTTGCGTTAATTTGCGAAAATTTGCGGTTCAGCGCTTTCTTTGAAAGGCCTCAACTTGAAATTGTCCGACATATTCTCCGGCGAAAGACTCGCCGTTTCCTTTGAGCTGTTCCCGCCCAAGACCGAGCAGGGCATGGTCAATCTCTTCGAGAATCTCGAAGAGCTCGCCGCGCGCAAGCCCGCCTTCATCACCTGCACCTACGGCGCGGGCGGCTCCACCCAGGAAAAGACCCTGGAGGTGCTCGACGGCGTCATGGCGCGCCACCCCGGGGTCCCCGTGGCCACCCACCTGACTTGCGTAGGCGCCACCGTAGACCAGCTTCGCGCCTATCTTGAAGCGTCGAAAAAGCGCGGCGTGAGCTATATCGTGGCGCTTCGGGGCGATCCGCCGAAAGGCGAGACGACCTTTGTGCAGCACAAGGGCGGCCTGGCCCATGCCAACGAGCTTGTGTCGCTGATCAAGGCGGAGTATCCCGAGTTCGGCATCCTGGTGGCGGGCTACCCGGAGGTACACCAGGAAGCGACGAGCCCCCAAGCGGACCTGGACAACCTCAAGCGCAAGGTGGACGCGGGCGCGGACGCCATCGTTACCCAGCTTTTTTACGACAACGACGACTTCTACCGCTTCCGCGATCAGGTTACGGCCTCGGGCATCACACAGCCCCTGATCCCCGGCATCCTCCCGGTGACCAACCTCGCCCAGATCAAGCGCCTGACCTCCATGTGTGGGTCAAAACTGCCGGAGAAGCTGCTGCGCCGATTGGAAGCCCACGAGCACGACGAAGAGGGCCAGTTCTCCGTGGGGGTGTACTACGCGGGAAGGCAGGTGGAGGATTTGGTGGAAAATGGCGTGCCTGGTGTCCACTTTTACGTGCTGAACAAATCTAGAGCCACGGCCCACATCTGCCGCGCCCAGGCGCTCTGAGGGGACGTACCGCCGCACGCAGATCTCGAGTCAGCGAAAAGAATTCCAGTCGCCAACCACCCAACAATCAGGGCCGTTCCCTTGAACGCGGCGGTCCGCCACGGCGCATCTTCGACATGTCCCCGTGGATGCTGGAATCGCGATGCGGATTACAACAACTAATCCCTCGCCTGCCCGGGACGAAAAAGTTTAGCGATATCCCGCCGCATTGGAGCGTCCACATCGTAGCCGCTCAATGGAAGTACTTGACAGGTAAGCGGCCACACCATCGCAATTCGCTCGGACGGCGTACCCTCAACGTAGCCGCTGTCGTCGCTCTCGGACATCCGGAGCAGCCGTGCTTTTGACCTGTCTACCTTCATTTCCATAGTCAAATTGTATCATCACAAGCCGTTAGCATCAATAACCTCGGGTTCGGGAACGTGCCATGGCGGTACCGGGTCTGCCATAATAAGGTGCTATTCCATAATCGCCTCAACTAACGACATTTTACCCAACGAACACTCCGAGCGCCATGACCAACCCCGCCCCCACCGACACCCTCGTTATCGCCGGCCGCAGCTTCAACTCCCGCCTCATGATTGGCACGGGCAAGTTCCCCTCCGCCCAGGCCCTGCGCGAGGCCATCGCCGCCTCCGGCTCCGATATCATCACGGTGGCCCTGCGCCGCGTGGATCTGTCCAAGCCCGACGACGAAGGCATCATGTCCGCCATCGACCCGAAGAAGCAGTTTATTCTACCCAATACCAGCGGTGCGCGGACGGCGGAGGAGGCGGTGCGCCTGGCCAAATTGGCGCGGGCGGCGGGCCTGGAGCCCTGGGTGAAGCTTGAGCTGACCCCGGAACCGCGCTATCTCCTCCCCGATCCCATCGAGACCCTTCGCGCGGCGGAGATGCTCATCAAAGAAGGCTTCGTGGTGCTGCCCTATATCCAGGCCGACCCCATTCTCGCCAAGCGTCTGGAAGAAGCCGGAACGGCCACGGTGATGCCCCTGGGCGCGCCCATTGGCAGCAACCGGGGCATCAAGACCAAAGAAATGATCCGCATCATCATTGAGCAGGCCAATGTGCCGGTAGTGGTAGATGCGGGCCTGGGCGCACCCTCCCACGCCGCCGAGGCCATGGAGATGGGCGCGGACGCGGTGCTGGTCAACACGGCCCTCGCCGATGCGCGGGATCACGGCCCCATGGCCAAGGCCTTCGCCATGGCCACCGAAGCGGGCCGCATGGCCTATCTGGCGGGACTCGGCCCCGAGCGCGGCACGGCGGAGGCCTCCTCACCGCTGACCGGTTTTCTCAACGGCTGATGTGACAGTACGGGGCCGCAGCACCGGGACGGTCGGACCACCCCGGCGCTACGGCGAACATGGCAACCGGGGCCACCATGTGTGGGGCGGTACTATCCGGCAAGGTTCAGGCTGCCGCTGCGCTCGAAGAGACTCGACCAGAGGCTGTTCGACTGGTAGGCGGAGATGCCCCGGCTGCTGGATTCCAGCAGGCTGGCGAGATCAATATCCGTCTCCCCAACCAAACCGGGCGGCGGATACATGGACCGATCGCCGAACTCCTGGGCCCGCTTTTCACCGTCCGCGATGATTTCGCTCTCCGTAAGGAGACCATCGCCGTCCGCGTCCGCGGCTTCAAAGAGTTCCTGGAGCCGGGAATCACCCGCGGCGCCAATTTCTTCTGCGCTCAGTGCGCCATCCGTGTTCGTGTCCAGATCTTCCAGCAGCTTCGCCGCGAAGTCCTCCGGACTGGGCGGTGGACCCTGGGGCCGCTCGGGCCGGCTGAACGCCACATTGCTGTAGCCGCTTGCAGAACTTACATTCATTCTCTTTTCCTCCATGAATAGAAAATGTCACGAGCCCATATTGGATGTCGCCATCCCAGGTAACCTTCTACTCGATTCGTGTTGTAAGTCAGGTGTCCCGATTGAATCTTTGAATCCCGCCAGGCAACTCCTTTCCGGGCGCTTCCTGCAGCAACCGGCGCGGGCGCTGTCCAGTCGACCCGGGCACAGTATCGGCCCGAAAAATGACGGGATGGCCCGCCCAGAGATTACGATTTCTTAATGAAGCCCAAAGCCCGACCGCCGCGTTAGGCGATGGGGTGCGTAGTTGGCGGAGGCCCATCATTTCGATGAACATTTATCGCGCTTTTCGCAAGTTTGACGAATGTGGTGCCGCAGGGATACACTCTCACTCGGGAGTGGATGCTTAGCCGATCACCCCTGTCACCATTTACCGCACTTTACCACTGGATCGGTCTCCGAGGAGGCCCCCTGAGGTGTAGCCCCCATGATGTACTTGCCCAAAATGCTCTCATCGGGTTTAATTCACGTCCAGGTGGAGGCCCACGACAAGTGGGCGCTCATCGAGCAGTTGTCGGGGCTCATCGCCCTGGCGATGCCCGTCGCCAACGGCGAAGTCCTCAGCAAAGACGCCATCTACCGGGCCGTTTCGGACCAGGAACAGCGGCGTTCCTCGGCACTTGGCCAGGCCTGCGCGCTACCCCACGCCCGGATCGAAGGCCTCGCGCAGCCGGTCGCCTGCCTTGCCACGCTGAGCAAGGGCATCGATTTCGACGCCATCGATCATGAGCCGGTGCGCATCGTGTGCCTGCTGCTCGCGCCGCTGGAAGACCCCTCCATGACGCTCAAGGTGATGGCGGAAGTGGCCTCCATCATGGTGGACGACGCGCTGCGCGCCAAAGTGGAAGCGGCGGAGGACGGGGCCGCGCTGCATGCCCTTCTGCGGGATCTGGACACGGGTGAAGAACATTCCCTGCTGGCGCGCAGCATCATGCGGAAGCCCTATTACACCATCTACCCCGAGACCCCCCTTACCGAAGTCACCCGGTTGCTGGCCGAGCACAATCTCGAAGCCACCAGCGTGGTCGATCAGGAAGGGCGCGTGGTCGGCATGGTCACCTGCGACCAGCTTTTCCGCTCGGGACTCCCGGAATTCTTTGGACAGTTGAAGAGCGTGGCCTTTATCAAGAAGTTCGATCCGTTCGAGAACTATTTCAAGTCCATGAAGACGGCCACGGCGGGCGACATTATGACCACGGACTTCTCGGCACTGCCCGAAGACGCGACGATGCTCGAGGTCATTTTCGAGCTCTCCGTACACCGGCGCCCCAAGGTCTTCGTGGTGCGCGATGGCATCCTCTGCGGCATCATTGATCGTATCGCGGTTCTGAACCGCGTTCTCAACTATTAGGGTCCGACTATCATGCTTTCGCTCCTCGCCTCCCCCATGATTCTCTCCCTCGGCATCTTCCTCTTCGTCTATGCCCTGATCGCCTTCGACATCGTGGACAAGACCGCGGCCGCCCTTCTGGGCGCCGGCGCCGTGATCCTGCTTCACCTCGTGCCCTATCACGAAGCCGTGAAAAGCGTCGATCTGAACGTGATATTCCTGCTCATCGGCATGATGATCGTCATGAGCATCCTGGCCGAAACCGGCTTTCTGGAGTGGCTCGCCATCGCCATTGCCCAGCGGGCCCAGGGCAACGCCAAGGTCATCGTCGTTCAATTCCTCCTGGTCACCGCTTTCCTCTCCGCCGTGCTGGACAATGTGACCACCGTCATCCTCATCGCGCCGATCACCATTCTCATTACCCAGTTGCTGGAGTTGCGCACCGCGCCCATCCTCGTCATGCTCGCCATCTTCTCCAATATCGGCGGCACGGGCACCCTCATCGGCGATCCTCCCAACATCATTATCGGCTCGGCCACCACCCTCAGTTTCAATGACTTCCTCTTCAATCTCGGCCCGGTTGTGCTGGTGATGACTCTCTTCTGCCTGGCCCTCGTCCGTTTCCGCATGGGCGCTTCCCTCGAAACGAAGGAGGAGGCGCGCCGCCGGGTCATGATGGCCCAGCCCGAACTGGCCATCCTCGATCCCGTGCTCTTGAAGAAGTGCGGCGCGGTACTCGGCCTGATCCTCCTCGGCTTCTTCACCAGCCGCCTCACCGGATTCGAGCCCGGCATCGTGGCCCTGGCGGGTTCCGTGGTCATGATGATCGTGTGCAAAGTCGACATCCACACCGCCCTGCACAAAGTCGAATGGGCCACCATCCTCTTCTTTATCGGTCTCTTCATGCTTATCAGCGCGCTGGAGCACAACAAGCTCTTCGAGAAATCGGGCGAGATGCTCATTCACGCCACCCAGGGCAATCTCCTGCTGACGGTCATGGTTATCCTGTGGGCGAGCGCCATCGCATCGGCCATTGTGGACAATATCCCCCTGGTAATCGCCATGATTCCGCTGATCAAGACCATGATCCCGGTATTCGCCACCCAGATGGGCCTGGCCGACAGCCCCGATCAGGTGCATACCGTCATCGAAGCCCCCCTCTACTGGGCCCTCGCCCTGGGCGCCTGCCTGGGAGGGAACGGGACGCTCATTGGCGCCTCGGCCAACGTGGTAATCGCCCAAATCGGTATGCGGAACAACGCCAACATCACCTTCATGGAGTTTACGAAGGCCGGCTTCCCCCTCATGATCATCACCGTGCTCATTTCCAGCGTGTACATGTACCTGCGCTATTTCTGAGCCCAGCAATTCGCAAGCCGCGGCTCCCTTCGGGGGCTGCGGCTTTTTCTATGCTCAGTTGTAGCCCTCGCCCGACGCGATCAGCCAGCGCCCGCCGTACTCCTTGAAGCCCAGGCGGATAAACAGGTCATCCTCCCCCTCCACGTGCGACCGGATTACCACCGGACTCGCATAGAGCCAGTCCCCGGTCTTCACGATCTCCGTCCGGCTCCAATCCACCCAGGCCTGCTGAAAATTACCCGCCGCATGGAAGGTCTGGAGCACCGCGCGCAGCGCGCGGCGACCGTTTCCGGCGTCATCGGAAAAATCACTGGCGATCGTCGTCATGAACATGTCGAGATCGCCGCGAACGAAGGACTCATTCATTACCGCCAGGATCGTCACCACCTTCTCGCGATCCTCCATCGACGCCATCTCCACGATGCCCGCGCCCGCCTCCGGCGCGCCGATGCCGAAGAAGTTGCGCGCGATCCAAGCCCCGCCAAAAAAAATGAGTACCGTGCAGATGGCCGTTCCGCGCACGATAATCTTCTTCCAGTTGATGGGCCGCTCGTGAGGCGGCACAAAGAAGTTGTCGGTGATACTGACCGGCTTGCCCCGGCGGATCTGCTCGCGGGCGCTCTCCAACTGCTGCCGCACGTTGCCCAGAGACTGATCCACCGCGAGCCAGTCGCGACAGATCCGGCCGCCCCCGCGCACCCCCTCGGCAAGACCCTCAAGCGACACGCCGCTGGTGAGAATTTTTCCGATCCCGCTGGAGCACTCGTCGCGACCGCCAAACCACCGCGGCAGGGTGGGATAATTGCAGGAGATTTTTCCCTTAAGCTGTATCAGCTCCACCTCCAGCGCGCGCTGGTCGGCCCCCGGTCGGGCGTAGGCCTCGGCCAGTTCATAGAGACGGCGCCAGTCCGCCTGAAACGCCACAAACTGGCTCTCGTAGTGGTCGATTTCCTGGACGGAGGCCGGGGCGGAAAACAACTCGCCCGGCAGGGAGACGGGTTTGCCCGGGCGCGCTTTTTCCCGCGCCGCAATCAAGGTCTGTCGGACACGCCCCAGCGCCTCGTCCACCATCTGCCACTCGTCCCAGGCGCGCCCCCCCCCTTCCCGCATGCCCTCGGTCAGGGTCTTGAGGGTCGTGCTTTCCGAGAAGAGCGTGGAAATACCGGCGGGCGCGCCATAGCCCCCGCTGCGCCATTCGGCCAGCACGGGATAGTCGCACGAAATGCGCCCTTTGATCCGGAGCAGGTCCACTTCGAGCACCTCGCGCTCGGCATGGGGGCGCATATAGGCCTCTACCAGTTTATAGAGGTAGTGCCAGTCTTTGTGAAGCGCCTTGAACTGCTGCTCATAGTTCGCCAGGGCCTGTGGCGTGACCGTATGCCTGCGTTCGCCCATCTTCCCATCCTCGCCGCCTCCCTCCAACACCCACCTACAAAATTAGCGTATTGGGGTGTATTTTGCAAGGTAAATCCGGCAACCGCGAAAGCGTCCGGCTCTCGGACAGGTCGGGCGAGGTCATTGGCGCACCGGGATCGGTTGGCCATGGTCAGGCGACGGGGGCGCGGGGCAGTTTTTTGACCCCAGATTCCGGAGAACGGACCCGGCGGATGCGGACCCGCCCCTACAACCCCTCTTCTATCTGGCGGCGCTCCAGGGCCAGCATTCGGTCCCGGAATTCGGCGGCCTTCTCAAAGTCCATCTTGGCGGCGGCGTCCTTCATGGCCTTCTCCAGCTTCTTGATGGTCTTGTCGATATCGCGCGCGGCCACGTACAGATCCGGCTCTTCCGCCGCTTTGGGCGTTTCCCGCTGTTCCCGCTGATAGAGCGTATTGAGCAGATCGGGAATGGCCTTCCGGATGGTCTCCGGCGTAATGCCGTGCTTCTGGTTATGCGCACGCTGCTTCTCGCGGCGGCGATCCATCTCTTCCATCGCCCGCGTCATGGACCCGGTCATTGTGTCGGCGTAGAGAATGACGCGTCCCCCCAGATTGCGCGCCGCGCGACCGCAGGTCTGAATCAGGCTGGTCTCCGAACGTAGAAACCCCTCTTTGTCCGCATCCAGTACCGCCACCAGAGACACTTCGGGAATATCCAGCCCCTCGCGGAGCAGGTTGATCCCCACCAGCACATCGTACTCGCCCTGGCGAAGTTGCCGGATCAGCTCGATGCGCTCCAGGGTCTCCACGTCGCTGTGCATATAGCGCACGCGCACGTTGAGATCGGTGAAGTAGCTCGTGAGATCCTCCGCCATGCGCTTGGTCAGTGTGGTCACCAGCACGCGCTCGCCCCGCTCCGCGCGCGCGCGCACCTCGCCCAGCAGATCGTCCACCTGGTTGGCCGCGGGCCGGACCTCCACTTCGGGATCCACGAGCCCCGTGGGCCGAACGACCTGCTCGATGATCACGCCCTCCGTTTTCTCCAGCTCATATTTGCCCGGCGTGGCGCTGACATAGATCGTCTGGCCCATGCGATCTTCGAACTCATCGAACATCAGCGGACGGTTGTCCCGGGCGCAGGGCAGACGAAAGCCGTAGTCCACCAGCTTGTCTTTGCGCGACCGATCGCCCTTGAACATGGCCCCCACCTGGGGCACGGAGATGTGGCTCTCGTCGATAATCAGGAGGTAGTCGTCGGGGAAATAACTCATGAGCGTATAGGGCGGTTCTCCCGGCTGGCGCCCATCGAGATGCCGCGAGTAGTTCTCGATGCCCGAACAGAAGCCGATCTCTTTGAGCATCTCCAGGTCATAGCGCGTGCGCTGTTCGAGGCGCTGTGCGTAAAGAATTTCATTCGCGTTGTTCAACTGGATCAGGCGCTCGTCCAGCTCCCGCTCGATCCCCTCGATCGCTTTCTCCAGCGCGGCGCGCGTGGTGGCGTAGTGGGTCTTGGGGTAGATCTCCGTGCGCCGGAGCTTCCGGAGCACGGTGCCGCGGAGCGGGTCGATCTCCACGAGATTTTCGATCTCGTCGCCAAACAGCTCCACGCGCACCGCCCGGTCCGCCTCATAGGCCGGAAAGATATCCACCACATCGCCCCGCACGCGAAAGGTGCCGCGGTGGAAATCCACATCGTTGCGCTCGTACTGCATCTCCACCAGGCCGGCGATAAGCTCGTCCCGATCCTGGATGCGGCCCGGCTCCAGCTCCACGCGCATTGCGCCGTAGACCTCGGGGGAGCCGATCCCGTAAATGCAGGACACGCTGGCCACGATGATGCAGTCGCGCCGGCTGAGCAGTGAGCGCGTCGCGGCGTGGCGCATCTTGTCGATCTCGTCGTTGACGGACGAGTCCTTTTCGATGAAGGTGTCGCTCGCGGGCACATAGGCCTCGGGCTGATAGTAGTCGTAGTAGCTTACGAAGTACTCCACCGCGTTTTCGGGAAAGAGCGCTTTGAATTCGCCGTAGAGCTGGGCCGCCAGGATCTTGTTGTGCGCCAGCACCAGGGCCGGGCGCTGGGTCCGGGCGATTACGTTCGCCACCGTAAAGGTCTTGCCCGAGCCGGTCACGCCGAGGAGCACCTGATGGGCCAGGCCCTCTTCAAGGCCCCGAACGAGGTCGTCTATCGCCGCGGGCTGATCCCCGGCGGGCGCGAACTCCGTCTTCAGATTAAAGCGGTTCATCTCAACCCGCCAGGGAGAGGGGTTTGCCCCGCTCCATTTCCACCGGCTCCGCGTTCACGTTCACGACGCCGCTGACCGTATTGAGTGTGCGCACGATCCGGTTCACCGCGCTCTTGCCCGAGGTCTCCACGATAAACTCGAAGCAACCCACGCCGGGCTCCGTCAGGCGGTAGTCCGCACGGAGGATGTCGATGTTGATCGGGCGAAGCGCATTCGTAAGATCGGAGAGCACGTTGGGCCGCTGACCGATGGTCACGCGAATCCGCATCTCATACAGCCCCTCGCCCTCCCACGAGGCCTCGATCACCCGGGCCGCGTCGCGGTTGGATTTTGCGAAGCTCTTGCAGTCCGCGCGATGCACCGTCAGCCCGGTGCTCTTGGTGATGTACCCGATCAGCGCATGGCCCGGCATGGGATTGCAGCACTTGGCAAACTGTACCGTCATGCCTTTGTCGCCTTCGATGCGCACCAGATTCTGCCGGGTCTTGTCGTCCACCTCCCGCACTTCCTGCGGCTTTACCTTCGGGCGCGGGGGCGGCGCGGGCGCGGCCTCCTCGTGATGAGGGTGGTGCATGGGATCGTCCATGGGCGCCAGGGCGCCCAGCTCGCGCAAACGCTGGCGTATGCGCGTGCGGGCGCGGCCCGTGACGACGATATCCACCCAGTCCAGATGGGGCGTCTGGCTCTTGGAGGTCAGGACCTCCACCACATCGCCCGTCTGAAGGTGATAGCGCAGGGGAACCATGCGCCCGTTCACCCGCGCGCCGATGCACTGGTGGCCCACGTCGGAGTGAATCAAATAGGCATAGTCCAGCGGCGTCGCCCCCGGCGGCAGTTCCATCACTTCGCCCTTCGGCGTGAAGACATAGGTGTGGGAAGGTCCAAAATCCCGGCGCATGCTGTCCATAAGCTCTTCCGGGGCATGCGCATCCTTCACCCAACTGTACATCTGGCGCAGCCAGGTCAACTGGTGGTCGAGCCGGGTGTCCCGGTTTTTCTCGCCCTCTTTGTAGATCCAGTGCGCCGCGATGCCTTCCCGCGCCATCTTATCCATTTCTTCGGATCGAATCTGGATTTCCAGCGGAAGGGCGCTCACCCCCATGACCGTCGTGTGGATGGCCTGGTACATGTTGAGCTTCGGCATGGCGATATAGTCTTTCATCCGGCCGGGGATCGGCGTCCAGAGGCTGTGCACCACGCCCAGGGCGTTGTAGCAGCCCGCCTCGGTCTGGGTGATGATGCGCACCGCCTGGATGTCCATGACCTCGTGAAAGTCTTTGCCCTGCTGCACCATCTTCTGATAAATGCTGTACAGGTGCTTCGGGCGCCCGATCACCCGCGCCGTCACCTCCGCCTCCTTCAGTCGCACCTCCAGCTCGCGGATCACATCATAGAGCTCGGACTCGCGCGCGCGGCGCTTCATGGCCACCTGCTGCGCGATGGCCTTGTACTCTTCCGGCATCAGGTGGTGAAAGGAATGATCTTCGAGCTCCCATTTCCACTGGGAGATACCGAGCCGGTGCGCCATTGGCGCATAAATCTCCAGCGTCTCCCGAGCGATCCGCATGCGCTTTTCCTTCGGAAGATGCTCCAGGGTGCGCACGTTGTGCAGCCGGTCCGCCAGTTTGATCAAAATCACCCGGACATCGTTCGCCGTGGCCACCAGCATCTTCCGGATGTTCTGCGCCTGCTTTACCTCGTGGGTGACCTTCCGATCCGGCAGGTGCAACCCGCTGATCTTGGTCACCCCTTCCACCAGCCGGGTGATCTCTTCTCCAAACTGCGCATGAAGATCGGCGCTCGTGATCGGCGTGTCTTCCACCACGTCATGGAGCAGGCCCGCCGCACAAGTGACCGGATCCAACCCGATCCCGGCGAGATTCTGGGCCACGGAAAGGCTGTGGATGATGTAGGGCTCGCCGGACAGACGCTTCTGCCCGTGGTGCGCTTCATCCGCCACCCGATAGGCCAGGCGGACGACTTCCAGCTCCTCTTCGGAGAAGTTTTTTCGCAGTTGCTTCTTGAGTTTGGCAAATAGACTTCGCATGGCCGATTCTGCCCTTCTGGCGGTGTAGGCTGACCCGCCCCATTGTACCACTGGCCGAAAAAGTTAAACCAGAGTCGGGCCGGGGCCGGATCGATACAGTTTTACGTAATTACTTGCGCTGCCGTCGTCCACCGAAATTCAATAGATTTTGATGTTTCAATCTGTTACACTATTCGCGTCGCAGGAGAAGTGTTTTTCACCTCGGACCGGCCTCCCCCACGGGATGCCGTGCCGACCTTACCGCCGCACAGGGCGGGTTGTTCCGGTGTAACGCAGTCTCCCCTTCGGCGGTATAGTGGAGGGAAGTCCTACTACGAACCGCCCTAAAATCTTCTGGCGCGGCAGTACCACCACATTACGTAACGTACAAAGTATTGTATGTGAAAGGAGTTGTATGGAGAAGCGGTCGATTCTTATCACCGGCGGCACCGGTATCATGGGAAGCTGGGTGCTGGCCAAGGCCCTCGAACGGGGCTTTTCTCCGGTGGTATTGATGCGCGACGCCACGATGGAACAGGCGCGCCAGCGTCTTGCCGCCGTGCTGGCACTTCCCGGCGCGGACCATCGCCTCGACGAGATCACCATCCTCCAGGGCGATACGTGTCAGCCCGATCTGGGCCTGAACGATGCCCAGCGCGGCATGCTCCGCAATACCCTGAGCCTGGTCATCCATTGCGCCGCCAGCATCAGCTTCAATCCCAAGAAAGATTTTGAGCTCCAGTCCGCGAATGTGGACGGACTCCGGCACATGATGCAGTTGCTGGAAGGCACCGACGTGCCCCTCTACCACGTGAGCACCGCCTACGTGGCCGGCATGCACGAGGGCCGGGTCATGGAGCATGAACTCCTCGACACTCCCTGCAAAAACACCTACGAGCGCACCAAGCGCCAGGCCGAACAGATTTTCGTGGACGCCCTGGCCGCCGGCACGATTCGCGGCGCCGTATTCCGCCCCTCCATCATCGTGGGCGCCGAGCGCAACGGCCTCATCAGCCAGTTCCACAATTTCTACAGCATCCTCCGCATGGTGGATGTGATCGAGGGTGGCCAGTTGCCCGCGGGCGAAAGCCTTCGCCTTCAGGGCAATCCCGAGTCCACGCTGAACCTCATTCCTGTGGACTGGGTCGCCGAGGCCCTCTGGACCATCGTTGAACGTGAGGGTGCGTCCGCCCGGACCTACCACCTCACGAATCCGAATCCCTGCAAACTTCGCGAGCTCAACCACTGGGCCACGCGCACACTGAGCCCCATGGGCAGCCAGATGGGCTTCCAGCCCAAGCTCGACGGCGACATTACCCGTGCGGAGCAGGTGGCCAACGCCTCCCTCGCCCTGTATCGGCACTACCTCCTTGACGAGCCGATCTTTGATCGCACCAACACCGACCGGGCCCTCGGCGGGACCTTGCCCTGCCCCCGCCTGGATGCCGATTTCTTCGACCGGCTCCTCGGCTACGCCCGGGCCCAGCAGTGGATCGGCGCTTTCGGTTGCAAACTTCGCGGATTACTGCTGGATGAAGACCCCAGCGGCTCCCACATCACGGTGGAACGGCTCAAGACCGACCTGGCGGAAGACCTCGCCACGGCGGCCACGGCCCGAAGCTGAGTTCGCCCGGGAAGTGAAACAAGTGTGCAAAAAAATGTGCCCGCTTGTTTGACTTGTCCCCCGCACAATTGCTATACTTTGCTTCCTTTGCTGGCAGGCACGTGTTACGCACTTCTGCGGACGCCGCCCAGCATTTTACCGCTATCCATTGCGGGCCCATCGTCTAGCCTGGTCTAGGACACCGCCCTTTCACGGCGGCGACACGGGTTCAAATCCCGTTGGGCCTACCATCTTTTGAAATGCGCTCCGTGCAGCAGCACGGAGCGCATTTTCCATTTTGGGACAAAGGACCCAAAGGACCGAAAGGACCGAAAGGACCGAAAGGACCGAAAGGACCGAAAGGACCGAAAGGACCGAAAGGACCGAAAGGACCGACAGGACCCAAAGGACCGAAAGGACCGACAAGTCCTTGGGTCCATAATGGGGACAGCCACCTATTACAGTGATATCCCTGCCGCTTACAGGTACTCGCCTGGGTGCGGATCTCCGAACAGGCTGCTGCATGCGCCCACAAAGCAGCCCAGGCATCGTCGGGCATCCAGTGTCAACGCGCCCCCCGGTTTGCGGAGTTTGTCCCCCTGTCCCAATCGGTCCACAGGTACCCCACGCCCCAACGCGAGATACCCGTCAGACCAAGTGATGTCACTTCGCGCCAGACCTCATCGCCCTCTTTCCAACCGTTGCTATTGCCTCAGAGGCCGTATTCGCTCGGGATGAAGCGGTCGGGAAACTGGGCGGCGTAGTGGTCGATCCGCTTTCCGCCCAGGCCCGCGAATTCGTCCAGGCTTTCGCGCATCGGGTCGAGCCAGGGCATTTCTATGGGCGGAATGACCAGGCGGCCATCGGCGAGGGCTTCGTCGATCATGCGCAAGGCCTCGCGGGCGGCGTTCAGGGTGCGGGTGGCGCGATCGGGCGAGGCGACAATGGCGCGGGCAAGCCGCAGTGCGGACGCGGGCGCCAGAATCAGCGCCTCGGCGCTGGTGTGGATGTCGGACTCGCTGAGCAGGTTTCTCAGGGCGAGGGCCTGCCCCTGCTTCGACGCCGTGTTCATCAGCTTGCAATCATACCAGAGTTGTTCAAGGCACACCTCGGGCGTGTGGCCGCCGAAAAGATTCACGAAGGGCACGGACTCGTTGCTCCAGAGATCGCAGCAGCACATGGCCACGTTGCCCAGGGGGCTGGAATGGGCGCAGGCGGCGGTCTTGCCCTCCATGGAGATCGGGATGCCCGCGATGGCCTTCAGGATCGGGCCCTCGTAGGCGCAATCCTTGTCCGGGCCCGTCGCGCCGCATTCCAGGGCCACGAGGGAGCGGGCCGCGCCCATGGCGCGGACCACGGCGGCGACCACGGTGGGTATCATCCGCTTGCCGGCCAGTTGCATCGCTGTGTTCGCGAATCCGCACGCGGCGTCGCCACCGGCGATCTTGCCATGCCGGCGGCAAATCTCCGCGACGCGCCGCCAGACGAATTCCATATCGCGCGCGGCCAGTTCCCCGAGGGCAAAGGCCACGCCGCCGACGCTGCATTGAAGGAGGGCGTCGTCCGAGACCTCCTTTCCGCCGGTGGACTCGATGGACAGGATGTCGGAGTACGGCGCGCAGCGTTCAAAGGTTTCAAACATGAGTTCCGTTTCATTGCTGGTCCGGTTGCGCGGCGGGCGATTGCGGTCCCGTATGTCGGCCACGGTTGTCCGGAGCGCGGCATTGACGCCGCGGACCTGGAAGTCGTCCATCACCTCGCGCGTGGCGGCGATAACCCGTTCTCCCCAGGCGGGGTTGAGGGTCATTTCGAACACCAGCTCGATCTCAATGACCAGGGCGGGCACGGACAACTGCAACGCGCGCTCCAGGCTGTGCTCCGCCATGAGGCGGTATTGGGCCACGACCTTGTCGATCGTGTCCTCGTTCACCCCGCTGCCGTGGGGCAGGATGTAGTTCAGCTCAGGAATGGCATCACCCCCGCCAACCCGTATGGCCGGCGTCACCTGAACCGGATGGGGGCATCTTCCAAAGATGAGTTCGTCCACATGGTCAATACAGAGTTCGGAGAAGGTGTTCATAGTCCGGGTACCTCCAACGTTCTGGACGGGGTGTATCGTCTGGTGTATGCGCGATGCAGGTGCGGGGCGGGACGCCCATCAACGACACGCGGTGGACAGCGACTGCAGCGCCGCCGGCGGATCGTTGGAAAAGCGGTTGGCACGTCCCCCCTCGATACAGGTCGCGATCAGATCCAGAAGCGAATGCATGGCCCTGTCTCTCCATTTTTCCGCCGCGTCGGAAGCAAGGAATGGGGCAGGAATGCCGTACCGGATACTCCCGGGCGGAGCGTCGCCTCTATAGTACTCCTCGCCGGGGCGCCACGGCTACTCCCCCGTTCCCCGGTCTGCCGCGCCGATCTGCATGGATTGGACCTGATTCCGCATCGCCTCTTTGTAGTTCCGAATGCGCGTCAGCAGTTCGTGGTCCGGGGTTATGCCGCCGCTGGCAAGACACTGGGCCGCGAGCAAGCCGGCATTGTAGGCTCCGCCGATGGCCACGGTGGCGACGGGCACGCCTTTCGGCATTTGTACGATGGACATCAGGGCATCCATACCCTGCATGTAGCCCACCGGCACCGGAACGCCGATGACGGGCAGTGGCGTGTGTGCGGCGACCATCCCTGGCAAGTGTGCGGCGCCCCCGGCCCCGGCGATAATGACGCCGATACCCCGGTCCGCCGCGCCGGACGCGAATTCCGCCATTTCCACCGGGGTTCGGTGGGCGGAAACCACGGCCATTTCGTAGCCAACCTCGAGGGCGTCCAGTGCTTCGGCCGCCCCACTCATTGTGGGCAGGTCAGATTTTGAACCCATGATTATCGCTACCCGAACTCGCTTCTTGTCGGTCATTGCACCTGTCCTCTTCGCTGTCTGTGGATCAAAGAATCATCCCCGCACCCACGGTCTCATTGGTGAATTCATCGATCAGAATCACGCTGCCGGTGGAACGGTTTTTCGTGTACCGGTCAAAATGGAGTGGCTGGGTCGTCCGAATCTGGATACATCCGATGTCATTCAGTCCCATGATGCAGTCCCCCTCGATGTGGTTCAAGGTCGTAATGTCCACCTTGTAGCGGATCTTCTTGATGACACACCGCAGGTCTCGCGTCGTATGTTTAAGGGCGTAGGTCCCGCCCACTTTCATGGCGGCCCCGTTCAGCCAGCAAAGCATCAACTCGATATCCTGTTCGCTGGTCGGCTGATTGTCCGTCTTCAGGAGCATGTCGCCCCGTCCGATGTCGAGCTCGTCCTCCAGGAGAAGTGTTACCGACATGGGCGCGAAGGCTTCGGGCAATGCGCTGTCAAAGAGCTGAATCCACCGGATACGCGACGTGAAACCGGAGGGAAGCGCGACCACCTGATCGCCCGGCCGGAACACGCCGCCTTCGACCCGACCCGCGTAGCCGCGAAAGTCATGATGAGCGTCATCCCGCGGACGAATGACATATTGAACGGGAAAGCGCGCGTCGACGTGGTTATGATCCGCGCTGACCTCAATCGTCTCCAGAGCGTCCAGCAGGGTCTGCCCCGTGTACCAGGGCATGTTCGGGGAAGGTTCCACCACATTGTCTCCCCCGAGGGCGGAAATGGGCAGGTAACGGATGTCTGGAATGCTCAATTTGCTTGAAAACGCCCGAAAATCGTCGCAGATGGCCTCAAATCGTTTCTCGTCAAAGTCGACGAGATCCATCTTGTTGACACACAGCATGAGGTGCCTGATCTGCAACAGGGAGGCAATAAACGCGTGGCGGCAGGTCTGCTCCACGATGCCCTTCCGCGCGTCCACCACGACGACGGCCAGGTTGGCGGTGGACGCGCCCGTCACCATGTTTCGGGTGTACTGAATATGGCCCGGGCAGTCCGCAATAATAAACTTCCGCTTCGGCGTCGCGAAATAGCGATAGGCCACATCGATGGTGATTCCCTGCTCGCGTTCGGCGCGGAGGCCGTCGGTCAACAGGGCGAGGTTGGGGCCGTCTTCCCCGCGAAGCAGACTTGCCTGCTCCAGCGCGGCAAGCTGGTCCTCAAAGATGGACTTGGAATCATAAAGCAGACGGCCGATAAGGGTGCTCTTTCCATCATCGACGCTTCCTGCCGTGATGAATCGGAGCAACCCGGCGTGTTTCTTTTTCACAACGTCATATGCCAGCGTTTCCATAGTGCCTCCGGGTCCCTTTTCAGGACCGATTAGAAGTAACCCACTTTTTTTCTGTCTTCCATGGCCGTCTCCGAGCGCCGATCGTCCGCCCTGCCGCCCCGTTCGGTAACGCGGGCCGCGGCAACCTCCAGAACGATGTCCGCCAGCGTGCTGGCCGTCGATTCCACGGCGCCGGTACACGTAATGTCGCCCACGGTTCGGAAGCGTATGGTTCGTTCTTCCACCCGCTCGTGGGCCGTGCGCAACACGTGCGGGGAATCGGCCATCCAGAGGCCATCACGAAAGAAAACAGGGCGCTTGTGCGCAAAGTAGATTTCCGGAATGGACAGCTCCTCGGCGGCGATATACTGCCATACGTCCATTTCGGTCCAGTTGCTCAGGGGAAACACGCGAAAGTGCTCCCGTTGCTGTTTTCTACCGTTGAACAGATTCCAGAGTTCCGGGCGCTGGTTCCTCGGGTCCCATTGTCCGAACTCATCGCGGTGGCTCAGAAAGCGCTCCTTTGCCCGGGCTTTCTCCTCATCCCGGCGGGCGCCGCCAAACAAGGCATCGAAGCGATGTCGCTCAATCGTTTCCAGCAGCGTCGCGGTCTGGAGCAGATTCCTGCTGGCCCGCGGGCCCGACTCCTCCCGGACGCGACCCGCATCGATCGTGTCCTGGACGCGCCCCACGATAAGGCGTGCCCCAAGTTCCCGTACGAGCGCGTCGCGAAAGCGGATCGTCTCGCTGAAATTATGGCCCGTATCGATGTGCACCAGGGGGAAGGGCAGGCGCGCCGGGTAGAAGGCCTTCTGGGCGAGACGCACCAGGACGATGGAGTCCTTGCCGCCGGAAAAAAGCAGGGCCGGTCGCTCGTGGATGGCGGCCACTTCACGGATCACGAAAATGGCCTCGGCTTCCAGTTGCTCAATATGGGATAGATCATGGAGAACCATGGGTTTCAAAACTCCGTCCGCCCTAACCGGCGTGTTGTATGCCTGAGAAGGCCGCCCACAGTTGGGCTTCATACCGTTCCATCTGCTCCAGCGTCCGCTGAAGTGATTCCACCGAAGTCGCGCGCCCCGTAAGGTGGCCCATTTTGCGACCCGCCGATACGGTTCGCTTGCCGTACCAGTGCAATTCGATGTCGGCGGGCAGCGGCAGGGTTGGGGGTGGACAGGGAAGTCCGGAAATCATGCCTTTTGGACCGAGGATGTTCCGCATGGCCACAAACGTATCGATTTCCGGTGTTGCGAGCCCATGCCCCATGACGGCCTGTACATGCAGGTCAAACTGGCTCGTCTCGCCGCCGTACAACGTGTAGTGACCGGAATTATGCACCCGTGGCGCCATTTCGTTGATCAGAAGCTGGCCGTCCTCCGTAAGGAAGAATTCGATGGCAAGGGTGCCGCAAAAGCCCAGGTAATCCGCGACGCGTTCGATGGCCTCGGACGCTTGCCGGGCAATTTCAGGTGCGGTGCCCAGACGCAGCGTGGGCCCGAGCACTTCCCGGCATATTCCGCGCTCCTGTCTGCTTTCTACGAGCGGAAAGCAACGCATGCTTCCGTCCGCCGCGCGCGCGGCGACAATCGCCAGCTCTGCGCTGAATTCCACGTGCCGCTCGGCATAGATCGCCGACCCGGCGCGCTCCGCGTTTCGGCAGAAGTGTGCGATCTCGCAATCGCGCGGCACGGAATCGGGTTTCACGACGAGATTACCGCGGCCATCGTAGCCGAAACGGGAGAACTTCAGCACGAAGCCCGCTGGAAAGCGTCGCCACAAGCGCGGCAGCTCCTCGTGAATATGTTCTGTGGCGACCGCTTCAAAATCGGGCGTGGCCAGGCCAAGATGGGCGAAGATCCGCTTCTGTGCCAGCTTGTCCTGGGCCATCGCGATGCTGTCCAGATCGGGCAACAGACGGACCGCTGGGTGTTCCGCCAGCACGGCGCGCAAGACCTCCACATCGACAAATTCGTTCTCTATCGTCAGTACGTCAACCTGTCGCGCAAGCGTCAGAATCGCCTGCTTGTCGCTCAACCTGCCCGGCACCCACAGCGCCCTTTCTATCGCGGCGGGCACATCGCGCGACTCCGCGAGTACGACGGGCTGAAGCCCTTCGCGCAAGGCTGCTTCCGCGATCATGCGGGCCAACTGGCCGCCGCCAAGAATTCCCAGACGTTCTTTTTCGAATACACGTCCCATATATCCCACCTTTCTTTGATTACGGCGGCACGGTGACTTCCGCGCCACTGGCGCGGATTGCCGTGCAGACGCCCTACGCCGCCTCAACGCCAGAGCGTCCCTCGGCGACTACCTCAGCCCATTCCCCTTTCCCGCAGTACCGCTTCGACACAACGCCTTGCGCATCGAGTGCGTAGAGACTCATCCAGCCATGGTCGAGAAGCGCCCGAAGACCTTCGTTCTTGCTGATGACCGAATTCATGGCCTCGACAGGCGCCTCGAAAAGCGCGGTCAATCGCATCGGTTCGTGAACGAGCCGCTCTCCGTCATGGAGACTCTGCCAGGGCAGCCCCACGCGAAGGTCTCCTCCGTTGCCCTCGAAGACGCCGAGGGAGCCGACCACGTTGTGCAGGGTTTTGTCCCCACTGCCGAAGACCCGATTGTCCACGGTGGAGCCGTAGTACTGCAGACTAATCCAATTGGCGACGACCAGGGGGGCCGTCATGACGAGCTCGAGCACGCCGAAGTCCTCATCCTGGCGCCAGTCGTAGTCATGCAGGAAGGCGCGGCCATCGAGCTTCAAATGCCTGGACCGGTGACGCGGCGCCGCTATGAAGGAAGCGCAACCCGCCAGGCCCCACTCGGGCCGCACATGGCTCCAGTCACGACTGCGGGCAACAAAACTCGACTCGTGTGCCTGCGGGCTGCCCGGATTGAATTTCGCAGCCCGCTCCTGACGGGCCAGGGTGGATGCCTGGGCGAGATTCTCCAACAGGGAGCGCAGTTCATCCCGATGGGACAGGGGCACCGTTTCCACATCGAAAAGCGTCACGTTTTCGGTGGTCGTGTCGTGGTTGGCGGCCACAAATATCGTGTCCTCAGGAATCGCGATGCCGGTCGCGGCCAGCCTCGCCCGTACCTCGGGGTCGTTGAGAATTGCGGCGACAACGCGGGCGTTCACATCGCCGGCATGACCGCCACACGCGCCACAGTTGAGCCCTGCGGCATGGGGATTGTTCACCGACGTGGAGCCATGGCCGGCGAGCAGGACGATACGCGCAAAGTTCCGAGTGAGGGACATGGCCCTCAGCGCGCCGCCCCCGATCGTTACCCGCTCGTCCAGCGTCAGCCCAACTTTATGATCGTTCCGCAGTGCCGCTTCGATCCTCGGCACCAGTTCACCGGACTTTTTATGCGGCAGGCCCGCGATGGAAGGGTTTGGCACGGGCCGCGTAATGCCAAGGGAGTCCGTAATGAGTTTGAGGCCGAACAAGATGCCGAGCGTCTCAACATACGCAAAGGAAGCAACGGCTCCGGACCGGAAGGACTTCCATGCCGCGGAGACCGCGTACCATACACGCCGGGCCCGTGCGACCTCTTCCGCATGGGAAGCATTCTTTACGTCCTCCACAATCACATAGCGGGGCGCGAGCAGGGCCGGGCACTGGGGCCGGGGCGTCTCGTGCGCAACCGGCAGGTAGGACATCGCAATGCCGAAGAATCCGGCAAAGCCTATGGTCTGGGCGCCCTTCATGGAAGACTCCAACGCACGCCGGTAGATTTCGGACCGCACATCGATGCAGAAGGCCGCCTGCACCACGGGCCTCGCCTCGGCCTCCGGCAGGGCCCGGGGCGTGAAGGACCGGATCAGTTCGCGTTGCCACGCGCGCTCATAGGCGTGCTGCAGGAGAGCCTCGACCGCGAAGGGCATGTTGCGGCCAGGATCGGGTGCCGCCAGGCGCTCGTTCGCCAGTGTCCAGGCCTGGGCAATCCTCGTGTCGTCCACGCAGCGCAGCAGAATGACTTCCCAGGCGAGCCGCACCGCGAGCAATTCCGCCACAACGTATTCCCCTTCGCCCCGCAGGTTGGATTGCCAGTCCCGGTACCGTGCATGGGCGGACCAACCGCCTTGAACCATCAGGAGGCGATGAAAATAGAGTTCCAGTCCGGGCTCGGGAATGGACAGACATTCCACCGCCTGGTACACCAGCGCATCGGCCGATTCCGGCAGCGACGCGATCACCTCCCGGTAACCGGAGAGGCCCGCAATGGCGGGGCTCCGGTCGAGCAGGGCCTCCGCCCTCCAGGCCGAATAGGGACTGAGGTTTTGCCAGGGCGATCCCCACGAGGCCTGACCACCATCAAAATAGGACGCCGCCCACCTGGACAGGCGTTCATTCACCAGCTCGGGCCAATCCACACCGGTAAATCCCCGCGCCACGTCCGCCACGGTGGGAAGCACGGTCGGCCCATGCGACCGGGCGCCGGGCAGCACGGATTCTTCCAGCGCGCGAAGCCCCCCGACGACGGCGGCGACTTTCGGTAGATCCTCAAGCGCAGCTTCCAAATCCTGGGTCTGAATTCTGCCCGTGGCGAGGGCCTCGGCATAAAAGGATCGGGGCATGAACAAATGGGCTCCCGCCACGCGCGCCATCCGGCAGGCGGCGTCGCAAAAGTCGTGATCAGCCATTCCGACAAAAGGATTTACCGCCACGAACTCTTTCAGGGGCCAGCACGGCGCGATGGAGCCCGCAGCCTTGCGCACCGCTTCCGCAATTTTGGAAGTCGATGTTGACGGTTTTGATTCAGCCATATCCATTGTTCACTCTCCTTCGTACAACGTAAACGTCCGTTAGTGCTGTTGCCGCGCGGTCGTTTCCAAACATCCAATGGTCCGATCAAACATGGCGTTCGCATAGAACCCGTTGGACACATACACGTAGATCCCCGGCCAGCGCATCGCCCACGCCCAACCATAAAGCTGGGCCAGGCTGATGACGCCAAACAGCACAACCAAAAGCACCATCGCCGCGATGCCGAGGGCGTCGGGGACCACCGCAGGCGGGAACAGATCGCCCGCGATCCAGGCCGCCCCCTGCTGGAGCCCGAAATAGAGCACGGCCAGGCCGGAGGTCATCAGAAAAACGCGCACCAGCATCCCCCCCCCATGTCCGGAAGACACTCCGCGAACCAGGAACTGAGAAAGCCCCATCAAGAGAATGGCGCCCAGCGCAACCACCGCGGGCTTTTCAGTCAGCGACACCCCCCCAATCATTCCGATGCCGATGAAGAGCCCAAGCGCGCCAAGGGCAACGCCCACGAGAATCGCCAACGAGGGACGAACCAACTGGGGAGAGGCACCCTGTATGCGCCCGGTGTCCACGGCACTGCCCGACGCCAGAAAGGCGTGGGCCTTATAGAGCGAGTGAGCCACGATATGCAGGGTCGCTGCGGAAAAAGCGCCAAAACCGCACTGGAGCAACATGAAACCCATCTGCGACACCGTGGACCACGCCAGCGAGGACTTGATATTGGTCTGGGTCAGCATGACCACGGTGCCCACCAGCGCCGTCAGCCCGCCGATCAGCACAAGAAGGTGCAGGGCGATCGGGCTCGATACAACCACATCCGAGAGTCGAACCACGAGAAATCCCCCGGCATTGACGATGCCGGCGTGGAGCAGGGCCGAAACGGGCGTCGGCGTCTCCATAACTTCAGTCAGCCAGCCGTGAAAGGGAAACTGGGCTGATTTGAACGCGGCGGCCAGTACAATCAGGAGGGCAGCGCCCTGAGCCGACAACGGCATCGCGCCAGCACCCGACATCGGTCTGGAGGTATGCAATATCTGCGAAATATCACCCGTGCCGAAGGCCAGATAAAGTAGAACAGCCGCCACAATCAGGAAGCCGTCGGCCACCCGCGCGCAGATGAACTTCTTCCGTGCCGCGGCCACGGCCCTGGGCCGATCGGAATGGAACAGGAGCAGACGGTGCAACGCCACACTGGTGCCTATCCACGCCAGCACCATCTGGAAGAGACTTCCGGACAGGACCAGCAGACTGACCGCGCAAAGCGTGAGGCACATGTGGCCCAGGAACTCACACTGCCGTTTTTCCCCATCCAGGTAGTTTCGGCTGAACTGAACGGCCACGGCGCCCACAAAAGCCACGAGAAGATACAGCGTCACGCTGAGCGCGTCGAGGCGTATCGAGAATGCGATCGGATCAACGCCGAATACCTCCGTCGACCGTGCGCCGGCGACGGCAACGTACACCGCGCTCCCGATCGCGAGAAGAAAAGAGGCCAGCGTGGCGAACCTGCTGGCTCCCAGGACGTAGCGGGGCCGGGCGCCCTGTTCGAATCGGGACAGGACGGCAACCGCCGCCAGCAGGAGCGGTCCGCTTAAGCTCAAGAAAACGATTGTATTCATCAATGCCAATCCCTCGCGTTTAGGTTGGCAAAGTCTACCTGGGTGCCGGGTCATTTATAAAATATATAGTTTGAATCATGTCGTTCTATTTTATAGAATGACGATATGGCACGACTAAACTACAACCACCTGCGGTATTTCTGGGCCGTGGCGCACGAAGGAAACCTGACGCGCGCTGCGGAACACCTGTATGTTTCCCAGTCGGCGCTCTCGATTCAGATTCAGAAACTCGAGGCCGAAATCGGTCACCCCCTCTTCGAGCGCCGTGGGAAGCAGTTGATTCTGACCGAAGCGGGTCAGATTGCCCTGGATCATGCGGACGAGATTTTCGCCATCGGCAACGAGTTGATGAGCACGTTGACGGAGCGGGGAGAGTCAAAACGTCGTGTGCTTCGGGTTGGCGCCCTGGCTACCCTCTCCCGAAACTTTCAGATTCAGTTTCTGAAGCCCCTGACGCATCGCGACGACGTTGAAATCGTGCTTCGCTCCGGTACCTTTGGCGCCTTGATGCTGGATTTGCGGGCACACCTGCTCGACGTGGTGCTCTCCAATCACGCACCCTCTCGTGATGCCGCAACCACCTGGGTGGCGCACCTGCTCGACGAACAACCGGTCAGCCTCATACGACACCGGGCGCGCAAACTGCCCAAAGCGCCGCTGGCACGCCTCCTCGCGGAACAGCCGCTTCTCGTGCCCACCGTGGAGAGCGGCATTCGTACCGGCTTTGACGCGATGATGGATCGATTGGGTATTCGGCCCCGTATCGCGGCCGAAGTGGACGACATGGCCATGCTGCGCCTTCTGGTGCGCGAAAATACCGGATTGGCGATTGTCCCGCGCATCGTTGTGGAAGACGAACTCAAAACCGGACTGATGAAAGAAGTGGCCAGCATCCCCGACATTACCGACACCTTCTACGCAATAACCCTCGAACGGCGCTTCCCAAACCCCCTCCTGCGCCTGCTTATTTCCCCCCGCCGCAAGTAACTTCCCCGCCACGGTGTCGCCGTCGAGGATGGTATTCTCGCCCTCGATCCGCTCCGTTTCCGTCGAGCCGTCTGCGCAGGTACTTAAGCACGACCTGGTTGCCCCCTTCGCCATCCGACTCAATGCCCGTCGCAGGCCACTGGCCCGGTGGAATTTCGATTTCGCCGCTGTCCAGCTCCTGTCAACCATCAACTGCCTGCTATACTAACGCGTGCCAGCCCAACCGCCCCGGAGCGCCTGACAGCGTATGTCCAGTCCGAAATCCGAACGCCCCATCCCCGTGATCATTGTGGGGCTGGATGGTATCTCCGGGGTTACGGCCTGGTCGTTTCGCCTGCGCGACGCCATGAAGACGCACCCGCGCCACCGCATCGTCCTGGTTAACGCGCGCGAGACCGGCAACAAGCTGGGCCGCTTCGATCACACCGCACCCAGTCAGGCCGATATGCGGTCCCTCCTCCGCGAATTGGCCCCAGCCGTCGTGCTCCCCAACTTCATCTGGCCGGTCTTTGACGTTTGCGCGGGACTGATCGACGAGGGCGTCGACCTCCGCTGTATCGGCTTCTGTCGCGCGGATTCCGAGACTGAATACTACAATCCCCTCGAATGGTACGAGCCCCTCATCACACAATTCGCCGCCGTCAGCCCCGAGTGTGCCGCGCGGCTCGCCCTGCGCCTCCCACACCGCCGCCACGACATCGCCACCATGCCCACCGGCATCCACGTACCGGTTGCCCTTGATCGCAACTATTCCAACGCGCCCTTGCGCCTCGTCTACGGTGGGCGCATTGTTCAACAACAGAAGCGCGTCCTCGACTTTGTCCCCCTCGTAGAGCAGTTGCTGCTGAGGAAATGCGACTTCTCATTCGACATTGTGGGCCAGGGTCGTCAGCTCGGCGAACTGAAGAGCGCCATGGCCGGCCTGGATCATGGCGGACGCGTGCGCTTCACCGGCAAGGTGCCGCCCGACGCCATGGACGCCCTCTGGCATCGGCACGATGTATTCATTCAGACTTCCGACTTCGAAGGCACGAGCAACAGCATGCTCGAATCCATGGCCCACGGCGTCGTCCCCGTGGTAACGCGAACGGACAGCGGCCTCGCCGGCATTATCGATCACGGTGTCAATGGCTTCACCGTGCCGGTCGGCGACATGTGCGCCATGGCGGAAATCCTCTGCGAGCTCGCGGAAAACAGGGCGCGTCTGGAACTCCTGGGCCGGGCGGCCCGTGCCGCCACCCGGCCCTTTGCGATGGACCTCTATGCGAAAAATTTCGTTCGCCTGCTGGACGTCGCCATGGCGGCCCCCCCGCGCACCTGGCCGGAGTCCCGCGCCGCTGAAGTGCGCCCGGTCATCGAGGGACTCGACCTGCCCGAGTCCGCGACCTCCCCCCCCTCCTTCGCATCGCGCGTGGCCTCGCGCCTCCTGAAGGACGCCCCCGCACACGGGGGCACGGTCCCGAGCGCCTTCGACGGACCCGATACCATCGTGCTCGTCGCCGCGGCCGACGACAGCTTTGCCATGCCCCTGGCGGCCATGGTGAAATCGGTCCTGTGCAATCTGGCCCCGGATCGCCTGGTGCTCCTTCATGTGATCGACGGCGGACTCGGCGATGCGCTCCGATCCAGACTGCTCTCTTCGTGGGACAGCCCCCGACTCCGCGTCCATTGGCTCGAACCCGAGTTTGCGGCACTCAGGCACATGAAGATCACGGGGCACGTGAACCTCCTCACCTACAGCCGGCTGCTCATCCCCGATCTTCTGCCTGCCCGCCACCGGAAGGCCATCTACCTCGATTGCGACATGATCGTCCTGGGCGATCTGGGTGAGATCTGGGATCGGGACCCGGGCGCCCATCATTTGCTCGCCGTGCAGGACATGACCGCGCCCTGGATGTGCAGCGAGACGGCGCTGGCCAATTTCGAGGCCTGTCGCCCTTATCTCTCCGCGACCGAAGCGCTCACCAACTACCGCGAACTGGCCATTCCTCCGGACACCAGATATTTCAACGCCGGACTCCTCCTGCTGAACCTGACCCAATGGCGCGCCACCGAGGCCACCCGCAGGATCATCGCGTACCTCAACGATCACAGCGAACATGTGCGCTGGTGGGACCAGGATGGCCTCAATGCCATTCTCCACGCGAACTGGGGCGAACTCGATCTACCCTGGAACCAGATTCCCCACATCTTCCGCTATCCCTCATGGCGGGAAAGCCCCTTCGGCGAGGCGGAGTACCAGGCCATCACGGAACACCCCAAAGTCATCCATTACTCCGCCCGCTCCAAGCCCTGGCACGGAGACAACACCCATCCCGCTCGCGATCAGTTCTTCCACTATCTCGACCAGACCGCGTGGGCCGGATGGCGTCCGGAAGCCCCGCTCGAACTTGCGAGAAATGGCCACTTCGCCATGGGGAATGACCATCAGCCCGCGCACTGGAGCCTCTTCGAGGGCACCCGCCTGGAGAGCGCGACGGAATCGCGACGGCGCGGAACATCGATCAAGCTCCATCCCGATGATGGCGCACGGTCCGCGGGACTCGAGCAGCGCCTGGCCGTGTCGCGGGACCTCGCGGGCGCACGGCTCTCAATCAGTCTCGACGCCCGGTGCGGCGACCGCCACGCCCTGGCGCTCAATGTACACATCACCACGAACGGCAAACGAAAGACCCACAGCGCCGAGCACCCCGGACACGGAGCGTGGGCCACACTGCGCCACGAAATCGACCTCCCCCAGGGCCCGGCCCCTTCGCGCATTCAGTGCCTCATCGTGCTTCGGCCCGCCGCCACCGCCCCCGCCCTGATCGAAAACTTTCGGGCCTGCGCGTTCCTCGCGGAGCCCGCGGACGGCGGAGTGGAATGGGAAGTCCCCCGGGCCGTAGACTTGCGCAGGCCGGTCCGGCGTCGCTGGAATCCCGCGCAATGGATGGCCCGCGCAATCAGACCGCGTGCCGACAACGACACAAGCACACACAGGAACCCCGTGTTTTCCGTAATCCTTTCCAACTACAATGGCGCGGAATTTCTCGACGAGGCGCTGCGCTCCGTGGCGCAGCAGAACTTCGAGGATTTTGAATTCATTGTGGTGGACGATGCCTCCACGGATCATTCCCGCGAGATCATGGAGAGAATCGCCAGGGCCAACCCCGATCGCGTCAGACTGCACTTCAAGGAGACAAATGAGGGACAGGCCGCAGGTTTCAACGATGGCTTCCAACGATCACGCGGAGATATCATCTGCTTCATCGACAGCGACGATTGCTGGTTCCCGGACAAACTGGCCAATCTGGCGCGCCTGATCGAAGCCAATCCGGGGTGCGCCATCTATCAGCACAACCTCTTCAAAATGGTGGAGGGCGAGGTGACGGAAGAAAAGTTTCGTGACCTCGTGTACACCGGCGATCTTCTCCGATACACAAAGCGGACGCGCCACTTCCCCTATTTCGTGCCCACGACGGGCCTCGCTTTCTCGCGCGAGGCGCTGGAGCGGGTAATGCCCATTCCCCACGCCTTTCGCGTCTGCGCCGATGGCTTTCTCACCCGCACCACGCTGTGCCACGGCCCCATCGCTTCCACCAACGAGTGCTGGGGCGCCTATCGCGTCCACGGCGGCAACAATGTCTTCGAGAATCCCGGGCACGATTCTTTCGCGTACACCAACGGACTGCTGATTCCCACGTTGAACGCATTCTACAAAGCGAATGGCATTGACCTGATCTTCGAAGTTAAGCCGGGGAAGAAGTCCGCGGTATTGACCCCAAGGGTGAGGGCGACAAACCGCTCGCTGATTGCGAAGATCTTGGACTCATCGATACGGGAGCTGCTTCGCGAAGTGCGTAGACGGTTGCCTTTCGGTTGAGGGCGGCCCAAATCGAAGAGCTTGCGGCGTCATTCAGATACTGCAAAAGTGTTGGGTACGGCTGGGAGCGTCTTCCTTGCTGAATCGAATCGCGACGCCGATAAAAGTATACGTGAATTGGCGCTACTTCTCATTGGCCCGAAAAAGTCCCGCAAACTCACACCGTTCAAACACCTCCAGGGCCGTGTGGGCGCTCGCATTGATCACCCTGCGCCCATCGGCTTCGAAGGCCGCGCGCGCCTTCGCGTAGGCCGCTTCCTGCATCGCGACATCGGGCACGCCGATCTGATCGCCCACCTGGTAGTACTGATTGCTGAAGTGAAGTCCCCGAATGAGTTCGATGTTCTCTTCAGTTATCGTGATCTTGCCCGGTGGGAACAACTTCGGCAGTTCGCCGTAATCATGATCGAGTCCAACGATATACACCGGGTCGCAGCCGAGGTGATAGGCGAGCTGGAGCATGATGTAGGTCACCGTGCTGCCCAGATGCACGATCGATGCGAAGTCCGTCGAGAACTGGGGATATAAATCCCGCCAATAGTAGAGCTGACCCCGCATCCTTGGCGCATTGAAGAAAATTGTGCGCGCATCGGCTTTGAAGGCGTAGGCGTTGTATAGCGCGGCCATTTTGATGGGTCCCTGCACCCGCCCCACGTCATGACGCCGCAATTCCAGTTGTTCGATATCTTCAAAAAGCAGGTATGTCGTGTGGAAGCCCCACGCTGAAAAGGCGCTGTAAATGCCGTTGCAACCGAGGGTCACTTCTTTCCGCAGCCTCGTCATATCGATCTGCTTCAAGCTCGGGCCATTCGCAATGATGAAGCAGCGCTGCCCTTTGAATTTGTCGCGCATCATGGCGATGCGCTGCTGGCTCCCGGCCAGGTGGGTCAAGCGCGGCACGCCCCATGGCCCAAAGCGCAGCCCCACGCGATCAAAATACTGGTGACGCGCGCGCAGCAAGCGCCAGTACGCCAGGGGCAGGGCCGATTTCGGAAACTTGGGCGTCCAGGCCAGCATCAGCCCGCACCACGAATAGTACGACACGGACACGCATGAGATGCTAAAAGAGCTGAACCGCGAATGGACGCGAATATACGCGAATTAAAAACGATGCAGTACCGTTCTGAGGCCAACCGAAAACTCGTGCACGTTGCCATTCGATCTGGTCCCATCTGTGCAGATCTGTGAAAATCTGTGGGAAAACTTTTGTTACACTGGACCGCAAAACTGCGTTTACTACACCACACAAATGATTCGCGTTCATTCGCGGTTCCAACTTTATTCCGGCAGTTCCAGCGCTTTCTCCGAAACCAGCAGCCCGTCTTCATCGGCATACAGAAAGTGGCCGGGAACAAAATCCACGCCCACAAAGCGGACCGGCACGTTGTGGCTGCCCGCGCCCAGCTTCTCCGTCTTCAAAGGATGCGTGCCCAGGGCCTTCACACCGATCTCCATTTCCGCTATGTCCGCCGAATCGCGGATGCATCCGTTGATCACGATCCCGGCCCAACCATTCTTCACGGCCTTCGCCGCGAGCTGATCGCCCAGCATGGCGCAACGCATCGAGCCGCCGCCGTCCACCACCAGCACCTTGCCCTTGCCGGGCGATTCCACGCATTCACGGACCTTGCTGTTGTCTTCAAAAGCCTTTACGGTCTCGATCACCCCGCAAAAAGCGCCCAGTCCGCCAAAATCGCCCATCTGCTCCTCGGCAATCTGAACAACGTTGGAAAAGTGGTCACAAAGGTCGGCGGTCTTGAAACTCATCATGGTTCTCCTTTAAAAAATGCCTTCCACGAGTTTAGCAGGGACCCCGCAGGTGGTACAATGCGCTTCAGTTCGCCAGCGCATGCACCAGCCCCCGGCAGCGGGCACGTGGCAGTCCCGAGGAGCAGTACCATCGATACCACCGAAAACGAGTTCCTCGCCGAGCGCAAGCAGGCGATACTCGCGCATCTGAACCAGTTCCCTTTCCGCCCCGCGTGGTGGTTGCGCAATTGTCACGCCCAGACAATCTGGGGGCCCGTGTTCCGCCGACCACCGGCGATGGACTACCACAAGGAAGTCTGGGACACGCCCGACGGCGATGAACTCTCCATGTATTTTTATCCCGGCGAGGCGGAGAAGCCCTGGGTGCTGCTGATGCACGGCCTGGAGGGCCACATCAATTCCTTCTATCTGCCGGGATTCAACCAGGCCTTTCACGTCCTCGGCTGGAATGTCGTCACGATGATATTCCGCTCCTGCGACGGCGGTATCAACAAGGCGAAGCGCGTCTACCACATGGGCGAAACCTCCGACCTCGATTTCGCCGTACGCCAGCTTCGCGAAGATCGCGGCGTGGACAAACTCTACATCGCGGGCATGTCCCTCGGCGCCAACGTTCTCTGTAAATGGCTCGGCGAACTCGGTGACAATGTGCCCGACTACGTGGCCGGTGCGGCGGCGCTGTCGCCTCCGTTTCAACCCGAGATTTCCGTCAGTCTTTTTGAGAAAGCTTTTTTCGGCATTTACAACCGCCGTTTCCTCGGCACCCTTATCCCCAAGGCCCTGGAGAAAGAGCGCCAGTTCCCCGGCTGCATCGACGTGGAAAAAGTACGCAACTGCAAGAGTTTCCACGTCTACGACACCGAAGTCACCGCCCGCCTCCACGGTTACCGCGACGCCGTGGACTACTGGGAGCGCGTGGGCTGCCACCAGTTTCTCGCCGACATCCGCGTGCCCACCCTCCTCACCACCTCCGCCGACGACGCCTTCAATCCCGCCGACACCATACCCCATGAAATCGCCGACGCCTCGAACTATCTCTATCCCCTCTGGACCACCCACGGCGGCCACGCGGGCTTTGTGTATGGCGCATTGCCCTGGAAGGCAAAGTATTGGCAGGAAGAGCAGTTGGTGCGATTTTTTGCGGCATTGGATGGTGGCTTCCCCACATCTTGAAAAACGGGAGGCGATAGGCCCTTACTGAATCCTACTGTCCGATTGCAGCGTCTAATCGTTCAATGTAACCCAAAGGACTCCGCCATGCCTGCCAAGAAATTCTTCATTTTCCTGCTGTCGCTGTTGTCCCTGCTGTCCCTGCCCGTCACCGCCGAGACCTTCAAGGCGGGCTTCGCAAAGGCCGACATCACCCCGACGGCCCCGATGCCCATGTGGGGCTATGGCGCGCGGCACGATGCCCTCTCCCAGGGTGTGCGCGATCCGCTCTTTGCCAAGGCCGTAGTGGTGGAAGCTGGCGACCAGAAAGTGGCCCTCGTGGGGCTGGATCTGGGCCGTTCGCCCGACGCCGCCATGATGGACCGCATCCGCGCCGCCGTGAAGGCCACCTCGGGCGTGACCTTCGTCATGCTGTCCGGCTCCCACACCCACCACGGGCCGGTACTGGAGATGCAGGATAGGGAAGGCATGGGCAAGGGCAAGTTCGACGACGCCGTGGCCTATGTGAAGACGCTGGAAGAAAAACTCATCGCGGTGATCAACGAGGCGGCCACCCACACCCAGGACGCGCGGATCGGCTGGGGCTCGGCCATGGTGGATCGCAACCGGAACCGCCACAAGAAGTTCGAGCCGAAGCCCACCGACCCGGAGTTAAGCGTGCTACGCTTCGACGACCTCTCGGGCAAGCCCATCGCGCTGATGATTAACTTTGCGGCCCACCCCACCATGCTGCCGGGCGAAGACCTCCGCTTCTCCGCCGAGTGGCCGGGCCAGATGATGTACACCGTGGAAGAGGGCCTGGGCACGAACGCGGGCTTCCTTCAGGGCGCGGCGGGCGATATGTCCTGCAAGCCGACGGACACGACGAAGGACATCGAATCCTTCGGCAAGGCCATAGGCGCGGAGGTGATTGAGATCGCCAAGGCTATCGAAACCAAGGTGCCTGAAAACCCCCGAATCCAGGGCATGGATGAAGACTTCGACTTCAAGACCCGTATTCCCCTGGACAACCCCATGACCCTCGGCCTGCTCTCCACGGCCTTCTTCCCCGAACTCGCCGCCTCCGCCGTCGATTCAATGAAGGGCGACCGTATCACGCCCCACCTCACCACCATTCTCATCAATCAGGAACTTGCGCTCGTGGGCGGCTCGGGCGAATTCTTCTGCGATCATTCCAATCGCCTGAAAGAGCGCGCCTGGGGTCTGAAGACGATCTTCGTGGGCTATTGCAACGGCCACCACATGTATTTCCCCACCATAGAAGGGGCGTCGATCGGCGGCTACGGCGCGGACGCCACCGTGAGCTGGGTACCCGTGGGCGCGGGAGAGGAAATGATGAACAAGGCCCTCATTAACCTCTACACGATGCTGGGAAAATACGTATTGAAGTTGTAGCTATTCGATCTTGAAAGCGCCAAGGCGCGGGAGAGTTTTCCCGCGCCTTTTTGCTTGTCACTTCCATATTGGATTACACCGCCTTCGCGGGCTTGTTCTTGAACTCGTAGATCGCCGTGCCCACGAGCAACAAGGCCACGGCCGGCAGCACGCCGAGCCCCACCACCTTCGTGTACGCCGGAAGGGACGGCGAACTGCTGGAGTGGAGGATGAGGTAAATTGTATAGAGAATATAGAGTCCAAAGAATACCGCGCCCTCCCAGCGGAGAATGAGCAACCCGGTAAAAAAGATGGGCAGACAAATGACGGCCACACCGATCATGACCGGCAGGTCCACCTGGATCGCGGTGGCCTGGACATTGATCGGCGACACGATGGCGGTGAATCCAAGTACCGAGAGAATATTGAAAATATTACTGCCCACCACGTTGCCGATGGCGATATCCCGCTCGCCGCGGATGGTGGCAACGACCGAAGTGGCCACTTCCGGCAACGAAGTGCCCGCCGCCACAATGGTGAGTCCGATGACCAACTGGCTCACCCCCATGGCCTCCGCGATGGTAATCGCCGAATTGACGAACATCCGCGCGCCGCTCACCAGCAGTACCAGCCCGATCAGCAGCAAAAGAAAATTCCAGGCAACGGTCTTCGCGCTTGGCGCTTCGGTGACGGCGTACTCCTGATCGAATTCCGCCTTGATCGCCTTGGTTTCCCGTCGGCTCTTGATCACGGTGAAAGCCGTGTAGCCGATGGCCCCCGACGCGAGGATCAGGCCGTCCACCCGTCCGATGCTGCCATCCAGACACAGCACGAAGCCTAGAATGGATACACCAATCATGATGGGCACGTCCATCCTCACCAACTGGCTGTCCACACGAAGGGGAAGGAGCATCGCGCAGAGGCCCAGGATGAAAAGCACGTTGAAAATGTTGCTCCCGACGACGTTGCCGAGGGCGATATCGCTCTGACCTGCAATCGCGCTTTTCATGCTGACGGCAAACTCCGGTGCACTGGTGCCGTAGGCAACCACCGTAAGCCCGATCACCAGCGAAGACACGCCTGCCAGCGCCGCCAGTCGCGACGCCCCTCGAACCAGGAACTCCGCGCCCACCGTAAGGATCGTGAGACCCGCCAGCAGGGTCAGAAAAACCATGGGTGTCATGAAATTGGGATCTCCTGGGCGGTAATACCGGCTCTCTCCGGTAAATTCATGGAAATTCTGTGGATCGGACCGGGTCAGGCGCCGCCCACCGGACCAAAAGGGTACTTTATGGCACCGGTCGATGCAACCTTTCCTCTCCAGCCTGGGTCCTTCCGGTTATACTACCCCGTGGCGGCGGAGGCAGGGCCAACCGGGCCCAATATGCATGGAGGGGTACCTTGTAAGAGGCGCACCCCTCCGGCCGCGCCCCGTGTGAGTCTCCGAAACAGCCCAGGTAAGCCCCTTTCGATGTCCATCCCACTAAAATGCCCCGCAATGCTCATGGGCGCCTCCGCCTACATCCTCTGGGGCATCTTCCCCCTTTACTTTTACTACCTGACCTCCGTCGGCAGTTGGGAGGTCCTCTCCCACCGCATCGTCTGGTCCGTCATCGCCCTGGTCGGGCTGCTGTGGTGGAAAGGCCGTCATGCCACCGCCCTCCAGGCCCTCCGCTCACCGAAACTGGTCGGCTTGCTCGCCATTACCTCCGGTCTTATTACCACCAACTGGATCGTCTACATACACGCCGTGGCCACCCACCGCACCATCGAGGCGAGCCTGGGCTATTTCATCAACCCCATCGTCCTCATCCTCCTCGGCCTCCTCGTGTTCAAGGAGCGGCTCAATCCCTACCAGAAAATCTGCATCACCCTGGCCGCCGCCGGTGTCATCTACCAGATTGCCATGCTCGGTTCCGTCTCCTGGATCACCCTCGTGCTCCCCGCCTCCTTCGGTCTCTATGGCATGATGAAGAAGCACATACCGCTGGACTCCATCTCCAGCCTCTTCATCGAGACCCTCATCGCCGCGCCCGTCGCCGCGATCTATCTCGCCGTGCTCGGGGCGCAGGGCAGCCTTGGCCTCTTCAACGGCCCCCCGCACGTGCAGGTGCTCCTCCTCCTGGCGGGTCTGGTTACCTGTATCCCCCTGATCCTCTTCGCCGAAGGGGCCCAGCGCCTGCCCCTCAACACCATGGGCTTCCTCCAATACATCACACCCAGCCTCCAGTTCTCCATCGGACTCTTCGCCTTCGGCGAACCTATGAACACTCACAAACTCATCGGCTTCATCTTCGTCTGGGTGGGGTTGGCGGTCCTGGCCGTCGGCCAGATGAAGGGCTATCGAGCGCGAAGGGAACTCATGCCCGCCCCGGTGCCGGAGGCGGAGTAAAAAGGGGATTGCAAAGAGAATGCTTTGGGGTCACGGATACACCCACCCGGCCCCAATCTTCGTGATCGGCAATACCGTAATATTCTTCGCCAGGCGATAGGTCTTGTCCCCCGGATACACCACCCACAAATGCTCCAGCTCCAAATCCTGCATCGCGCTGGTCATCGATTTTGTCATCCGGGGGGCGTCGGCATACTTCACCTCGATGGCCCAGTTCTTCCCGTGCTCCTGCCAGAACAAGTCCACCTCGGCCCCGGAATGGGTCGCCCAGAAAGCCAGCTCCTCGTTGCGCTTGCCAATGGCCCGCGCCGCCACCTCCAGCGCGAAACCCTCCCAGGAAGCGCCCAACTTATTGTGGGACGCCAGGTCACGCTGATCGCGGATGGACAGCAGGGCATGCAGCAGGCCCGTGTCGCGAAGGTATACTTTGGGCCGCTTCACGAGCCGCTTGCCGATATTTACATGCCACGGCTGGAGCAGACGCACCATGAAGGTACCCTCCAGTATATCGAGATATTTCCGGACCGTCTTGTCCGTCACGCCGAAGGAGCGGGAGAACTCGGCGTAGTTGAGCTGTTGTCCATGGTAGTGGCAGAGCATTGTCCAGAAACGGCGCAAGGTCGTGGCGGGTATGTCGATGCCAAGCTGCGGAATATCGCGTTCCAGGAACGTCGTGATGTAGTGCTCGCGCCAGCGGTGGCTCGCAGTATCGCTGGTCGCGGCAAATGAGCGCGGCAGTCCGCCCCGCCACCACAAGGTGCGCCACTGGGCCACCCCCACATCCTCCAGGCGAAACCCGCCCAGCTCGTGATAGGCGAGCCGACCGGCGAGGGACTCCGAAGACTGCTGGAGCAGATCGCGCGAAGCGCTGCCCAGTATCAGGTAGCGCTGGTCCGGTCGGGTGTCCACCAGATAGCGCAGCAGAGGAAACAGCTCTGGAACGCGCTGTACCTCATCAATGACGATAAGGCCCGACAGCGCCTCCAGAGTCAGTTGAGGCTTCTCCAAAAGTGAAGCGTCCCGCGGGTTCTCCAGGTCGAATATATGCTCCGCGCCGAACTCCCGTGCGAGTGTGGTTTTCCCCGACTGACGCGGCCCCAGGATGGCCGTGACTGGGAATTGGTCCATGAGCTCCTGAAGCAGCCCGCTATCGTGTGTTCTCGTGATCATGCCTGATTATAACACAGGATCATTGAAAATCCAGACTTACACTCCGAGATTTCAATGATAAATGAAAATCGATAAAAGCATATTCACTTTATAATATATTGTTTTTGAATAAGTTACATGAATGAACAAGATTTAATATGAGAAAAATGAGATTATAAAGATCCCTGAATTGATCATTGAAATCTCGGAGTGTAACTCCGAGATTTCAATGATCATCCTGGTTCAGATTCGCGTCGGAAAGTACCCGTTCAGGTGGATAGCGCGCTCCCCAGACCGTCCCACCCCGGTCAATCCTTCGCCAAAAACTGGGGAAATGCATAGAAATTGCAAGGCATGACGATGTAATTTTAATGCGATGAATATATTTCTCACTTTTGTCTATGGATTACCAACTAAAATGGCAAGAGCATATCGTTTATTAGTGAAATCTCGGAGTGTCATGCCAAGATTTCAATTCACGCGGCCAGGCGAACCCTCCGGCGGGAGGCAGTCCCGGATGACACTTACTTACGGGCCATCGAGGCCAAAAGTCACGAAATCAAAACGATCAAAGTCCAATTCCGGGTGCCTTGAACTATACCCAGACAGGCCCATACCCCCAATTCCCGGAGCATCCCGTCCCCGTCATGGCTATACCGCATTTTGAAGGCACCGACCAGTATTACCTCGACCCCGAGCTCAAGGCCATCGTCAATATTGCCCTGACCATCAAAAAAACCTGCTCATGGGCGAGGCGGGCACGGGCAAGACCCAGCTCGCCATAGCGGTGGCCGACACACCCAGTCCGGTAAGGTACAAGCGAAAGCGCTTAGCAGCGATACGAAAACGACCCATTTTGAGAACTGATCGGCTACGAACCAGACCGACATGGGCGCGCCCAACTTGAACAGGTAGGCACGAAATCCGAGCGACCAGCAGGCAAAAAGGATTGCCGGAAGAGCAATCACGGCAATCCGCCCCGCGAGCCGGTCCCGATTTCGCGCCCATCCACTGAGCGTTGGAATGGTCATGAGCAAGAACATCAATCGGTAATCCCAATTTGAAGTAAGGAAAAATGAGCCAAGATAGATCGCGGAGCCTGCGCGAAACGCGCTCAGATGACCTTTATTGGCGACGTCGCGCGAACGGTGGTCACGCCCGAGTAACTTAACTGCAATGACCATTGCGAGGGCGACCACCCCATACGAGAACGCGGCGACCGCATGGGAGGCCAGCGGCGCGTTGTAATGTTCGCGCACCGCCATCCAGACGACTTTGGCGCCGTAGGATAACCGTGTGCTTTGCGGAGTAGCCGCCCCAATCAAACGAATATCGTCCCGCGTCCAAATGAAATACGCTGTCGAAAACGCCGCGCAAGGTATTGCAAGGCGGAAGAAGCGGCGGCCACGGTCCTCCCGGAAGAGCAAGGCGAATCCCATAAAGGGAAAGAGTTTCAAGACGCCGCCCAGCCCCAGACAAATCAGTGCTGGAATCGGAAATCTCCCATAGAGGTAAGCCGCCAGAGAAACCAGGCAGAAAACGGCCAGATCGTTGTTGGCGCGTTCAATCCCAAACATCACGGCCGGCGAAAAAAGGCATATGGCTAAAATCCAGGCTGCGCTTCGGTCAATGCCCTCGGACAGTAGAAAAACGCCAAAGAAGAAGGACGAAATCAGGACAAGGCCCACGATGGTAGTGTAATCCTGGTCAAGTCCACACCAACCTGGAATTAGCCAGATTCGCGGATAATTCATTGGACGCAACCACGGATCCATCGGATTGCTTACGAGCGGGTCGTAGCCACGTGACAATGACTCCGCACCACTGAGTATGACTCGCGCATCACCAAAATGGGGAGACATTACGGGAACGCCCCATAGTCGCCAAGTCCGGCCATACCCCAGTAGAAAAAACGAGAGACACACCGCAACGACGGCGGCACACCACACGCAGATTAGCAGTTTTCTCCCATTCATATCGATTCGGCCTCCGAAACCGCACGATATTGCCCCGCGCACCGAGTTAGACTACCGAATTCTTTGTGACATGTCTACAAGGCGGATATTTGCACAATTCGCAGACGAGTGCCATGGTCCTGTTGAAGTCCCCCGCCGTGTGCCTTAAACTATACCCAGACAGGCCCATACCCCAAGATTCCCGGAGCATCTCATCCCCGCCATGACCATCCAGCACTTTGAAGGCACCGACCAGTATTACCTCGACCCCGAGCTTAAGGCCATCGTCAATATTGCCCTGACGATGGAAAAACCCCTCCTGCTCACGGGCGAGGCGGGCACGGGCAAGACCCAGCTCGCCATGGAAGTGGCCCGCTCGCTGGGGATGGACGTGGAAATCCTCCGCTGCAAATCCACCATCAAAGGGGAGGAGGCCTGCTACACGCAGGACACGGTCCTCCGCCTGAACGACGCCCGCTTTGGCGGCGGCAACTCGGGCCGCAATGTGGAAAGCTTCTACGACTACGTCATCTGGGGCCCCATCGGCCGCGCCTTCCGCACGGACAAGAAGGTGGTGCTGCTGCTGGACGAAGTGGACAAGACGGAATCGGACGTACAGGACAACCTTCTGGATATTCTCGAAGACTGCCAGTTCACCATCCGCGAGGTGAACGACACCATCAAAGCCAAGGTACGCCCGGCGATCTTCATCACGTCCAACGCCAAGCGCGAGCTTTCCGATCCATTCCTGCGCCGCTGCTACTGTCACCACATCGCCTTCCCTTCGAGGGACGACATGAAGCAGATCGTGAACCTCCACTACCCCCAGACGAGCCCGAAGCTGCTGGAGGCCGCCATCAACATCTTTTACGAACTCCGCGAGCGCGGCTTTGAAAAGCCCCCGGCGACGAGCGAGCTCCTCGACTGGATCGGCGCGCTGGAGGCCACGGGCCAGGTGCCCACGCGGGAAATGCCGCCCCTCACCGGCGCCCTGCTGAAACGCGCGGGCGACATCCTGCGCTATCGCGGCGGCGGCGCGGGCAAGTCCCGGGGCTCGAGCTACTGATGCTCACGGTCTCGCCGGACTACAGCAACGTCCTCTTCATGGACTTCGTCTACCGCCTCCGCGAGTATGGCGTGCCCGTGAGCCCGAAGGATCTGCTGGAGTTGAACGAGGGACTGGAGAAGGGGCTGGTCAAGGATCTCGACGACCTCTTTGTCTTTGCGCGACTCGTTTTCGTGCGCAAGGTGGAGTACATGGACGCCTTCGAGCGCGCCTTCTGCTTCTATTTCTACGGCATCGACATTCCGCCCGTGGCCGAGGGCGATTTTGCCCTCTTCAACACGAAGCAATTCAAGGAATGGCTCCAGCAGCAGATTGCCGAGGGCAAAATTCCGAAGAAGGCCGTCTGGCATTACGATCCCGAAGAGCTCATGGCGAAATTCTGGGAGACGGTGCGGGAGCAGATGGAAGCCCACGCGGGCGGCAGCAAATGGATCGGCCAGCGGGGCAATTCCCCCTTCGGCCACAGCGGCAACTCCGAGCGGGGCATCCGCGTGGAGGGCGAGTCGCGCAACCGCAGTGCCCTGAAGGCCATCGGCGATCGCCGCTACGTGGAATACGCCGACACCCAGCAGCTCCGCGCGGAAAACCTGCGCCAGGCCCTCGAATCCATGAAGCACATGAAAAACGAAGGCCCTCGGGATCGCCTGAACCTGGACGACACCATCCGCAACACGGCCCGCAACGGCGGCGATATCGATCTCTGCTTCGAGCGCGACCTGCGCGACAAGATCAGCGTGGTGCTGCTCATCGACAACGGCGGCTATTCCATGACGCCCTTCGTCGAGATCACGCGCCTCCTCTTCACCAAGCTCCACGAGCGCTTTGAAGACCTGCAGGTCTACTACTTCCACAACACGATCTACGAGAGCGTCTGGACCGACTTCCGGCGCCTCCGCGCCCACCCGACTGAGTTGCTCCTCCAGCGGCGCAACGATACCCGCGTGGTCATCTTCGGCGACGCCTCCATGGCCCCCGAAGAGCTCGTATCTCACGGCGGCGCCATCACCAACTACGGCGGCGGCGACCAGCGCCCCAGCCTCTACTGGCTCAACCGATTCGCCGAGCGCTTCCCACACACCTGCTGGCTCAACCCCATCTCCAAAGAGCTCTGGAAAGACACCTACGGATACTACACGCTGAACCAGATCCGGAACATCTTCCACATGGAAGACATGACCCTCGGCGGCATCAAGCGTATGGTGGATTTCCTGAGCGAGAAGTGAGGGGACTATTGCCGATTGGCACGCGCCTAAAATATAAAGTCAGGTCGTCGCTTCAATCGGAAACTATCCCCCTGAAGAAACGCTCACGAAGAATGCGTCTTAACTTCAAACGCTTTCGACTGGTAGCATCGACAATATTAACTGAACCACGAATGGACACGAATTCACACGAATAAGAGAACGGCACACGGCAACAAAACACTTTGTGCTCTTTGCGTTCTTTGTGGTTAGCTCTCAAACCTGATTGCGGAGCGATGTCCAATTCTTATTCGTGTAAATTCGTGTCCATTCGTGGTTCAGCTCTTTTCATTTTTCGTCGTCTTGGATGTAGGGCATTGACACGGACTGTGGCACACGTTGCAGTATCCCGCACGCTTCCCCGACGACGGGTCGCAGATCCGCCGCAGGAGGAACAGCCACACGCATCGACGTGCCTGCTGCCAACAACGATCACCGCTGGCACTTGGTCTTTTCCGCTCAATTCCAGTGAGCCTGCGTGCGTCAGTCCCTCGGGCTAAAACCCACTCAGCACGATCTTCCCCCGCGACTTGCCACTCTCCAGCAGCGCATGCGCCTTCAGTAGATTCGCGGCGTTGATCGTGCCAAAGTCCTCAGCGACGGTCGTCTTGATATCGCCGCTATCGACCAACTCGGACACACGATTGAGCATCTCATGCTGCTTGATCATGTCCTCGGTCCGAAACAGCGACCGTGTAAACATCAATTCCCAATGCCACGAAACGCTCTTCCGCTTGAAGGGCATGATATCTATGGCCGCTGGATCATCAATCACCACAATCTTCCCCTGCGGCGCGATCAACGTCGCGTACTGGTCCAGATAGTCCCCCGTGTTCGTCAGGCTCGCGATATACTTGACGGGTTCACCGATGCGCTCCAGTTGCTCGACCATCGGTTTGCTGTGATCGATCACATGATCCGCCCCCAGCGACTTAACCCACTTCACCGTCTCTGGCCGCGAGGCCGTTGCGACGACCGTGAACCACGTGAGTTTCTTCGCAAGCTGGATTAGAATAGACCCCACGCCCCCGCCCGCGCCAACGATCAATATCGCACCCAGGTCATACTCTGAAATCTCCAGGCGGTCGAAGAGCATTTCCCACGCGGTGACCGTAGTAAGGGGCAACGCCGCCGCTTCAACGAAGCTCAGCGATTTCGGCTTCCGGCCCACGAGGCGTTCGTCCACCAGATGAAATTCGGAATTGCAGCCTTGCCGCATCAATTCGCCCGCGTACCAGACTTCATCGCCCGGTTTGAAGAGCGTCACGCCATCGCCCACCGCCTCCACGACCCCCGCCGCGTCCCAGCCAAGAATCTTCGGTTCATCCCCCTCCGGCTGCGCACGCTTCCGCACCTTGGCATCGACGGGATTCACGGAAATAGCCTCGACGCGAACCAGCAGATCCCGTCCCGACGCGACCGGCACGGGCAATTCAAAATCAAACAGAGCCTCGGGGGCATCGACGGGAAGGGACTGCAAGTAACCGACGGCTTTCATGGGATTCTCCTGCTTATTGTCACAATCGTTCTGAGTCATAGGTGAATCGCTATTCTACTCGAAGATGACGGCTTTCCAGAATGAAACATCAACAACAAATTCCCCGCGGAATCTGCTACCATTTACGAAAGTCCCAATCAACGGAGAATTCGTATGAGCACCGTGACCGTATCCCCCGAGTTCCAGATCGTGCTCCCGAAGGAAATTCGGGAACGTGCCGGCATTCAGCCCGGTCAGAAACTCGAAGTCTTCCGCATCGGCGACATTATCGAACTGGCCCCGGTGAAAGATATGAGGGCCATGCGCGGCAGTCTGCCTGGACTGGATACAAATGTCTTACGCGAGGATGGTGACCGCATATGAATCTGGTGGATTCGTGCGGATGGCTCGAATATTTCGCAGGCGGCACGAATGCGGATTTCTTCGCGACCGCGCTGGAAGCAGACGCCGAAACGCTGCTGGTGCCGACCCTCTGCCTCTTTGAGGTCTTTAAGAACGTCCTGGCACACGCTGGCCGGGAACAGGCCGTTGAAAAAGTCGCCGCCATGCGCCAGGGAACCATCATCCCCCTCGACGAGGCACTCGCGCTAGATGCCGCTCTTTTCAGTTACGAACTGAGACTCTCCATGGCCGACAGCATCATTCTTGCCACGGCCCGGCGTCACGGTGCCTTACTCTGGACGCAAGATGCCCACTTCAAGAGCGTCGAGGGCGTGCAATACCGATTGAAGCAATACACATGACGGCCGAAGGGCTTAGTCGGTTGATAGGGCGCTCGATAGGTGCGTTGGGCACAACAACCCTTTAACGTATCGGGCAAGATGTGGTAAGTCGGCTGCAATCGGGACCGAGTCGTCCGATGGCCCACGCCCACGACACTCCCACCTTGCAGCATCCTCGAAAATCCCTTATCATGGGCGCTTCATCTACCCTAACCGGAGAACGTGCCCCCATGAACGCCATTATCGCCACCGTGATCTGCCTGGCCGCCGCGCCCTTTTCCACCCACTGGTTCTATGCCGTGGACATCACCGATGCCCCCCTGAGCGTCGCGCCGGGCACTTACCAGGTCTGGGCCTGGGTACCCGCGAAGGCGGAAGCCCAGATCACCGTCAATGGCCAGACCTTGACTCTTCCCGCGAGCGACAACAACGCCAACTCCCGCTACAAGTCAACCTACCACTGGGCCAAGGCGGGGGAGGCGGCGTGCCCGGATGGCAAGGCCGCAGTTGTCCTCGGCGAGCATGTGGCCGGCGTCGCCCTTTCCACCGCGCCGGACTTTGACGCCAATAAAGTCTCCAACAACACCCGGGCGCTCAGCCTGCCCGAGGCCGTAATCGACGAGCGCGGACAGCATGCGCGCCACACCGACACCATCTTCACCATGCCCGAGTTTCACACGGTGGCGGAGTGGGAAGCCTATGCGGCAACCCTCCGCAAGCAGGTGGCCCTGTCGTCCGGCCTCTACCCCCTCCCCGAGAAGACTCCGCTGAATGCGGAGATCACCGGCAAGGTCACTCACGAGGACTACACCGTCGAAAAGGTGAAATTTGAGGCCTATCCCGGTTACTACGTCACGGGCAACCTCTACAAGCCCATCGGCGCGGGCCCCTTCCCCGGCATGGTCAACCCCCATGGTCACTGGGAAACGGGTCGCCTTGAAAACGTCGAACTGGGCTCCGTGCCCGGTCGCGCCATCACCCAGGCGCGCATGGGCATCGTGGCCTTCACCTACGACATGATCGGCTACAACGACAGCCAGCAATTCCCCCACAACTGGGGCACGGAAAAAGAGAAACTCTGGGGCATCCATGCCTTCGGCCTGCAGCTCTGGGGTTCGGTCCGCGCCGTGGACTTTCTCCAGACCCTGCCCGAGGTGATGCCGGATCGCATCGGCTGCACCGGCGCCTCCGGCGGCGGCACCCAGACTTTCGCTCTGACCGCCATCGATTCGCGCATTCAGGCTTCCGCCCCGGTGAACATGATCTCCTCGCGCATGCAAGGTGGCTGCAACTGTGAGAACGCGCCCATCCTGCGCCTGTCCAATTCCAACATGGAAATTGGCGCGCTCATGGCCCCCCGCCCCCTCCTGATGGTTTCCGCCACGGGAGACTGGACCCGGGAAACGCCCCGGGTGGAGTATCCGGCCATCAAGAGTATTTACGCGCTGTATGACGCCGAAGACCGCATCCAGAATGTCCACGTCACCGCCGATCACAATTACAACAAGGACAGCCGGGAGGCCATGTATCGCTTTATGGGCCGCTGGCTCCTGAACGAGCCCGGCTATGAAAACTACACCGAGCCCGCCTTCACGGTGGAGCCGAAAGAAGCCCTCCGCCTCTTCCCCGATGAGACCAAAGCGACCAAAGCGAATCAGGAAATTATCAATAGCCTTATCAAGTCCATCGGCGCGAAATGGGACAAGGAATTGAAGCAGGCCGAAAGCGACCCCGCGGGATTTGCCGCCGCCCACCGCGACGCCCTGGCCCAGGTGCTGGGCGCGAGCGTGCCCCAGGCCAATGACCTCGCCTGCGAGCGCACCCGCATGGAAGAGCGCGAGGGCTATGTGCAGGAAAACTGGATCCTCGGCCGCAAAGGCGCGGGCGATGCCATCCCCGCGCTGTTCTTCCGTGGCACCGGCACAAAGCCCCAGGATGCCGTCCTCCTCGTGAGCGGCGCGGGCAAGGCGTCCTTCGTCGATCCCACGACCGGCCAACCCGGCGCGCTGGTGGCCGGGCTTATCGCGGGGGGCAAGGCCGTGCTCTGCATCGACCCCTTCCTTACCGGCGAACAGCTCGGCGTCACGGCCCGGACCGAGCGCGTCCGCATCGGCACGTTCATGGACACCTTCCAGCCGACGGATACGGCCTACCGCATTCAGGACGTGATCACGGCCGCAGCCTTCCTCCGGGCTCGCCGCGATCTTTCCGATACCATTTCGGTGGCCGGTCTCGACGAAGCGGGCGTTTGGGCCCTCTTCGGCAGCGCCGTGGATGGTGGGCTCAAGACGACGTATGCCGACCTGAGCGGCTTCGACCCCAACAGCGATGACGCCTGGGTGGCTCAGTATTACATGCCGTGCATTCGCAGTATCGGCGACGTGCACACGGCCGCCGCGCTGATCGCGCCCCACGGGCTCTACATCGCCAAAGCGGGCGCAGTTCTCCCCGAGGGAATGTTCGGCGCCGTGGCCGTTGCCCCGGAAGGTGGCGATGCGGCGCTGCTGGGTTTGTTGAAGTGATGGGCCAATTTCTCAAGCTACGCCACCCCAACCCGTAAAAGACCGATAGGACGGATAGGACCGATCTAATCCATCCGTCCTATCCGTCAAATCTGTCCTATCGACTCGCTGCTCCCCCATGACCACACCCCGCGACACCCTCATCCACATCACCGATCTCCACTTCTGGGAGATCGTGAAGAATCCCTTTGCCCTGCTCAACAAGCGCTTCCTGGGCAACGTCAATGTCATCTACCGGCGCCGTCACGAATTCCATATGCCCCAGGCCGCCGTCTACGGCGCCCATCTGGCCAGTCTGGGCATCCGGGAATGCCTGATCGGGGGGGATTTCACCTCCACCGCCACCCACGGCGAATACCGCATGGGAAAGGAATTCGTGGAGAGCCTCGTACGCGGCGGAATGAACGTGCATCTCATGCCCGGCAACCACGACGTGTACACCTTCGAGTCCGTCCGCACCCGGCGCTTCCATCAGTACTTCGGCGCCTTCGCCCCCAGCGAGGGTTACCCCAGCCGCATCGATCTACCGGGCGGCACCCCGTTGATCCTGGCCCCGACGGTCTGTCCCAATCTGCTGTCCTCCGCCGGGCGCATCACTGATCACGAAATCGCGGCCACCCGCGTCCTGGTGGAAGCCTGCCCCGAAGGCCCCATCCTGGTATCGGGCCACTACCCCGTGCTGCACCGCACCGCCGGCTACACCAGTGGAAAATCCAGACAGTTGCGCAACGCCGATGCCCTTCGCCGGGCCCTCGGCGAGACGGGGCGAGACATCCTCTACATCGCCGGCCACGTGCATCGATTCAGTTACACCCGGGACGATCAATACCCCAATCTTCTCCATCTCACCACCGGCGCCTTCTTTCTCAAGCGGCCCGGGGACACCTGCCGGGGCGCGTTCAGCACCATTCGCACGGACGAATCGGGGTTCTCGGTGGCCTGGCACCGCTTTAACGCCGACTGGGAGACCGTGGACGCGGAAGCCCTGCCCCACTGCTGAGCGGATCCGGCCCGCGGGGTTTGCATGGCCTTTTTTGCAGGTGTTAGCATAGGGGGGTGCTAAAAAGGAAACCAAAGAATCCGACTCGCCCCAAGACGCGCCGCTGGTTTCCCCAGCAGGGGCAGAAATGGCTCAAGCTGGAACCGGCGCGGCTCGCACCCATTGGCGGGCTGTTTTTCGCCACGTGTACAATGATACTCTATCTCGTCCGGCTCTTGTTGGGCCATGAGATTGAACCGCAGACGATACTGATTGGCGTGGCCACCACCTTCCTCGTGAGTTATGCGGGTACCGGATTCTACGTCTGGTATCTCCTGCGCACGGCGGAAAACAAGCTGGACCATACCCCCGTCAAACCCGCCCACAGCCATGGGCTGGACCTGGGCGGCGGCCAGCACGACCACGCCCACAGCGACGGGCCCGAGCCCGCTGAATCCGAGGAACTTCCATGAAATGCCCTAATGCCCTCCGGGGAATCCTGTTGCCCGCCCTTGTACTGGCCGCCACCGCGGGCGCCCAGGCGCCCGACCTGTCCGCCATGGACACCGTGCAGCGCGCCCTGCCCGATGGTCCGGTCGCGCTTGTGGACGGCAAGCCCGTCACGCGCGAGGACTTCATGTTTCTTTACCAGAGCCAGCTCGCACGCTTGGAATTCGCCGCCGATGGCAAGGAAATCCCGGATGATGTGCGCGTTAAGGCCGGCATCAACACCATCGCGGAGTTGATCCAGCGCGAGATCGTCAGCCAGTACGGCGAGCGCAAGCAGTTGAAGGTTACTCAGGCCGAGATCGACGAAGCCTACGCCAAGCAGATGAAGCTCCTCATCAAGGAGTTTACCGCGCCCACCCACACCCCCACGGAGGCGGAAATCCTGGAGCGCTCCGGCCAGTCCAAAGAAGACGCCATGCGCGACATCTACAAGGCCCTCATGGTGGAAAAAGCCACCAAGGCCCTGGCCGAGGAAAAGAAGGTCGAAGTTACGGACAAGGAAGCCAAAGAGTTTTACGATCGCAACACCGAACGCTTCCAGCGCCCCGACACCATCCACCTGAAACAGATCTATGCCCGCCCCGGTGAAAACCCCGCCACGGCGGACGAAAAGGCCTGGGCGGCCGCGGAAAAGAAGATCATGGACGCGGAGGCCCGCTTCAAGGTCGGCGAGAGCTTCGAAGGCGTGGCCAAGGCCGTTTCCGATGGCAAGGACAAGGACAACGGCGGCGATATGGGCCCGCGTCCCGCACAAGCCCTGCCGCCGGTGTACGTGGAAAAAGCCAAGACCATGAAGGTGGGCGATACCACCCCCCCCTTCAAGAGTGAGCACGGCTGGCATATCATCCGCCTCGTGGCCCGTGAAGGCTCCGCGAACGTTCCCTTTGAAGAAGCCAAGGAATTCATCAAGAACCGCCTTATCCTCGTGAAGCGCGATGCCGCCGTGGGCGAATATTGCCAGCCCATTATGGGTGATGAAGAGCGGGTCCAGATCTTCCTCCAGCTTCGCGCTCCGGAAGAGAACGCCCCCGCGGAAAAGGCCGCGGCAAGCGCACCGGCCGAGCCCGCAAAGAAGGCGGAGACCAAGAAGGCCGAAGAGAAGAAGCCCGAAGAGAAGAAAAAGAAAAAGAAAAAAGACGAATAGGCTGAACGGTGAGCATCCATCGGACGGATCGGTCAAATCGGACTGATCCGTCCGATTTTTTCTTGAAGCCTGAACCGAGGTATACCCCATGATCCATGCCCTTCTCCTGCTCCTCGCCGCCGCGGCTCCGGCGGAATCCGGCTATGTGTGGCCACTCAAACTGGAGCCCGCCCTCACCTCCAGCTTCGCGGAATACCGCCCCGGTCGCTTTCACGCGGGTATCGATCTGCGCACCGGCGGCATTGGCCGCGAAGTCTTCGCCGCGGGTGATGGCTACATAAGCCGGGTACGCTGCTCCCCCTATGGCTATGGCAAGGCCGTCTATCTCCAACTGGCCGATGGAAACTCCGCCATTTACGCCCACCTCTCGGGCTACTATCCCGCCCTGGCCGACTTCGTCCGCGCGGAACAGCACCGCGCGAAAAACTACACCATCGACGTTACGCTGCGCCCCGGTCAATTCCCCATTCAGCGCGGCCAGCTCATTGCCCTCAGCGGCCAGACGGGCATCGGCGCGCCACACCTGCACTATGAACTGCGCAACGCGTCGGAAGAGCCCATCAACCCCCGCCTGCTGGGCGTGGAGTGGCCCGATTCGACGCCGCCCCAGATTCGAAAGATTGTCGTCGCGCCCAGGGGCATGGACGGTCGCGTGAACGGCGACGTGCTCCCCGTCGTGCTCGACGTCGTCCGAAATGAGCAGGGCCAATTTCGCACCGCGTCCGTCGACCTCTCCGGATTCGTCGGCTTCGGCGCGGATGTCCTCGATCCCGGCGCGGGCGGCTACAACCTGGGCATCCACCAGTTGCGTCTGCTGGTGGCGGGCCAGGAAGCCTTCCGCATGCGGCATGATCTCATGAGCTATACCGACCACAAGAACGCGGCTGTCTCCTACCACCCCCAGATGCGCGAAGATGGGCGATTCCTGGTCCTCTGGCGCTGGCCCGGCAACCGCTGCGACAGTTACAGCCATAGTCCGAATGACGGTTGGGTCGCCGCGCCGGACACGGCTGCGGAATTCATCGTCGAGGCTTCGGACTTCCTCGGCAACAACGTCGAGGTCACCATACCCGTACGTCCCGGTCGGGACGTCGCCGCGAAGGCCGCGGGGCAGGGTGTGGAGCTCAGCCCGCTGGGTCCGGACCTCCTCGTCAGTGCCCGATTCGCCCAAGCCGACGCGGAGTCCCCCACCCTTCTGGTCAACGGTAGCGAAGGCCCGGCCTTTTCCGCCATGAACGAGCACGTGTACCGGGCGCTCTTTGCTCCCCAGACAGGTGGCCTTTACACCCTCGAAGTTCGACACCCGGGCCTGGAGGTTGCCCCGCGCGACGTAGCCGTTTGGGTCCAGGGGGCGCCGGAAAGAACCATTGCGCTGGGCGATCTCCAGATCACCGCTGGACCGAAGGCCCCCTATGGTCGATTGATGTTGCGGGCCTGGACTTTGGACAATCCGCCTGACCACCCCATGCCGGCCCGCAGCGCCGCCTGGGAAGTCTGGCCGGACAGCGCTCCCCTCTTCGAGGACGCCACGGTTTCTTTTCCCCTCGATCCGGGAGTTACACCGGCCAAAAACATCCATATCTATCGCCGAAAAGGCAACGGATGGAGCCGTGAAGACACCTCCATCAAGGGCGGGCGCGCCACGTTCAAGATGGACGCGCCCGGCGTCTTCATGGCGATGGAAGACCATGAAGCGCCGGGCTTCGCCAATGTCAGCCCCATGGAAGGCTACGCGACCCAGACCCGGCGCCCCGAAATCCGCGCGAACGTGTCGGATAAGGGCAGCGGTATCGCCGATTTTTCCATGCACTGCGGCACGCAATGGCTCCTCACGGCCTACGACCCCGAACACGACGAAATCCGCTGGGAACAGGATGAAGACCTGCCGAGCGGCCCCCAGACCGTGACCCTCACGGTGACGGATGAGGCGGGCAATTCGAGAAATTACGAACGGAAGCTGGTGCTGCCGTGAGCCGCGCCCGACTCGACGCGGCGTGCCTCCATCGGGTAAGATCTCCGCTTTCCATCGGCAACAGGATCTCCGGGCAATGAGCAATACCCCCAAGAAAATATACCTTTGTGGCCCCATTATGGATGTCACCAGCGACGAGAGCACGGACTGGCGCAGCCGCGCCAAGGAAAAACTTTCGGGGAAATTTGTGGTTCTCGACCCCATGCGCCGCAATTTCCGTGACCGCGAAATCGATAGCGCGAATGAAATTGTCGACTTTGACCTCCAGGACGTGCGCGACGCGGACATCTTGCTCGTAAATTACGGCAAGGCCTCCATCGGCACCTCCATGGAAGTTTTCTACGCATCCCATGATCTGGGCAAGTTCGTCATCGCCTTCAGTCCCTACGCCTACCAGGACATGTCGCCCTGGATGGTGAAGCACTGCACGAAGATTCTGCCGAATGTACATGAGGCCCTGACCTACATCGACCGACACTTCTGATTCGCGCCGGGACCGGCACCGTCAGGAAACAGGCCAAATTCCAAAGGAACAAGAACATGAGTGAAAATTCCACGCCCCTCGTGGGCATCGTGATGGGCAGCCAGTCCGACTGGGACGTGATGGTGCGCGCCCACGACATCCTGAATGAACTGGGCATTGCCCATGAATGCCGGGTCCTCTCCGCGCACCGCACGCCGGACGACCTCGTGGAATGGCTTAAGGACATCGAAGCGCGCGGGGCCGAAGTGTTCATCGCCGGCGCCGGCGTCGCGGCCGCCCTTCCCGGCGTGGTCGCCGCCTACTCGACCCGGCCCGTCCTGGGCGTGCCGGTGGACAGCGGCCCCCTCAAGGGCCAGGATGCCCTCCTGGCCATCGTCCAGATGCCCCCCGGAATCCCCGTGGGCACCCTGGCCATCGGCAAAGCCGGCGCCACGAACGCCGGGCTTCTGGCCGCCGCCATCCTGGCCAACAAGTACCCCGAACTGACCGGAAAGATCGCGGCTTACCGCAAAGCGCAGGCCGACAAGGTTCGCAGCGCGAAAGTTCCCCCGGAGGCCTGAGCTAGCGGCGGCGGCTGAGCGCGTCTTTGACAATCTCCGACATGGTGGCGATGAGGTACGGCTTCTTGAGCATGCCCGTAGGGCGCAGGTGCTCGGGCAGACCATCGGATTCGAAATACGCCATGCCCGTCGAATAGACGATGGGCATGCCCGGATCGAGTTCCCGGATCTGCTGGAGCACGGTCTCGCCGCCCATGTCGGGCATTTGAAGATCGAGAATCACCAGCCCGATCGTGTCGCGGTGCTCCTTGAAGGTGTCGAGGCCCTCTTTGCCGTCCTTCGCCGTGATGGCCTGGTACCCCAGCCGCTTCAAAATGGCCGCACCAAGGTTGCGCACCAGCGCCTCGTCATCCACCAGCAACACACACGCGGGCCCCTCGGACTCCGAGGCCCTATCGGCGTCGTCTTGAGCGGTCACCTCGACCGGGCAGGCCGGCAGGTAGATGCTGAAGGTCGTACCCCTGCGGGGCGTGCTCTGTACATCGAGCCAGCCGCGATGATGCCTCACGATCCGGTAAGCGGTTGACAGGCCGAGCCCGGTGCCCTTGCCCTGAGCCTTGGTGGTGAAAAAGGGTTCGTAGATCCGCGCCAGCACTTCCGGCGTCATCCCGATGCCGTTGTCGGCCACGTAAATGCGCACAAAGTCCCCCGCAAGCGACTGGCCCCAGGGCCCGGCGGTGTGCTCGTCCAGATGGATATTTTCCACCCCCATCTTCAGGGTCCAGTCCGAAACGGCGCCCTCGGGCCCGCGCTGCTCCAACGCGTCGCGGGCGTTCATCCCCAGGTTGATCAAGACCTGGCACAGTTGCCCGCCGTCCGCGCAAACGGTCGATACCGACGGGGGAATGGCCACCTCCATGACGATCCGGGGATCCAGCGAACTGCGCAGCATGCCCGCGGCCTCCTCGAGTACGCCCGCCGGATTCAGGGGAATTTGCTCGCCCTCTCGGGTCCCCGCGCGGCCAAAATTGATCATCTTGCTCACGATATCCGCGCCGCGTATGCTCGCGGTGCGGGCCCGCGCAATAAGATCCGCCGACTCATCTCCGGAATTGGATACGAGGGCCAGATCCAGATTGCCCACGATTCCCGTAAGCAGGCTGTTCAAATCGTGTACGATCCCGCTCGCCAACTGGCCCATCGTGTGAATGCGCTGGGCATGAAGCAGACGGGACGCCGCGGGGCTCGACGGCCAGCGCCCGTTCAACGCCCCGGTCGAATCTTCCCGAACCGACACGATCCACCCGCCATCGGGCACGTCCAACTGGACGGGGATTGCATACTCGATGAGCCGCCGCTCCGCTCCGTCCGGTCCGACAAACCCGTAGGTATAGCTTTCGCTCGGCAGCCCTTTCTCCAGCGACGCGCGATACGCGCCATAGTCGGCCCGGTCCCGCTCCGCCACAAAATCGGCCCAGCGATGCCCGTCGCCGACCCACTCGGAAGCGCTCATCCCGGTCAGCGCCCCGCAGTTGTCGCTGATGCGCCGGACCCGGCCCTCCCGATCCAGCAACAGCAGCAATCCGGCGCCGTCGCCTTCATGCGCGGTCGCCGCATGAAGTGTGCGCCCCAGGATCCGCCCAATACGCGAGGCCACCAGCACCATCGCCCGCTCCCGATCCACACTGAAAAAATCCGGACGCCCCTGGCTCAAATTGATGACCCCCAGGGTCTCGCCCTGATCCACCAGGGGAAAGCACATGAGCGAGCGTATATGCACTGGACTGTCGGGGAGGCGCAGAAAATTTGGATCCGCAAGCGTGTCGTTGATGCGAACATGAATACCGGTGGCCGCCACCTGGCCGGCGATTCCTTCGCTCAGGGCGAAGCGCTTGCCCTTCCACACGTCGGAGTCCAGCGAGAAACCCTGGACGGAATAGCGTGTGGCCACGGCCCGCAATTCAAGATAGCTACCCTCCCGGTCGAGCAGCATGATGGAGCAATACTCGGCGATACCCTCCAGCGCGATCAGCGCTACCAGACGCGCGCAAGCGTCCGCCGTGGAAAGCCGTTCGCCTTCCAGCGCCTCTATTTGACTCAAGAGCCCGAAATCCCGCACGAGGGCCTCGTAGCGTTCCGTCATTTGCATGAGTGCGGCATTTGCGTTCATCTGGCCTGTTTCCAACATGTCCCGTTACCCCGGCCTCCCGTCAAGCCTGCTGAAAGAGCCCCAGCAGGGTGCGCGCATCGTCTTTCATGATCGCAAGCGTCTCGCAGATCTCCTCGATCTGGGACATCTCCAGCCCGAGCGCGCCGATCCGGTCAAAGTTCAGAGTCGGTTCTGTGGTCTCTCCCGCGTGACCAAAGCCCGACTGGCGCGCCATGTCGCTGGCGATCGAAACGATCAGGACCTCCTTCTGAAAGGGCCCCGTGTACCATTCCGCCGTATAGGCGTGCTGGATCGCCGACACGATCAGTGCGGGAAAGCCCCACTGCTGCATCAGCCAGCCTCCCACCTCCGCATGATCCGTCTGGAGCAGGCGCTGCTCCATCACCCGGAGGTCGCAGCGCTCTTCCCCGGCGCGCCGGAGAACTTCCCCATACTCATCCCCGAGTGAAATGGAAAGCATCAACTTCCCCAGGTCGTGGAGCAGCCCGCCCGTGAAGCACGCCTCCGGCATGGAAATCTGGCGCGTGCTGAAGGCCACCAGTTGGGCCGCCTTCGCACTGCCCAGGGCGTGCATCCAGAAATCGTTGGGATCCAGGCAATGCTGCGGGCAGCGCGAGAAACTCTGGAGCACCGTCGTCGCCAGGGTCAACTGTTTCACCGCCTCAAAGCCCACGGTAACCACCGCGCGGTGAATACTATCGATCTGAAAGCGCGACCCGAAAAACGCCGAATTTGCCAGCCGCAGCACCCGCGCCGTGATGACCGGGTCCGACGACAAAATCGCCGTGATGTCATCGGCGGAGGAATGTTCGTCTTCCAATACATCCAATACCCGGATCATGATCTCGGGCAAAGTCGGAACTTCGCCATGGGTCTGAATGCGCTTAAGCGCATTGCTCTGGGTGAGTGTCATTCCCTCTACTCCCTGCCCTGAAACCGTACGAGCCGTGTCCACGCCCCAATCCCGAGGCGGGTGGATCTACATAGACTATACACCAGGCTCGCCGTATTAACCAGTTGAATGTGCAAAAACGTACAACGCCTCCAACGTTACCCGCGCCGAAATATGAATAGCAATATTTCCCATGGCACCGCGCGCGTCTCACCTCGCGGCGCTATCCGGGGAGACCGCAATCGCCTGGCTCAAAGCCCCCGGATGCGCGCATACAGCGCAAGCAGCTCGCGATGCACGCTGAAGGCAAGATCCGGCCATGCTGTTCGGGCACAAAACCGCAGCTCCGACGCATCGGAGTCGGGCCGCATCTCCGCCTCACCCTCCCACTCGTCCACAATATAGCCCAGCACGAGCACCGCCCCGGATATCGGGCTCTGCCGCGTGCTCACCCCCAGAAGTTGCGCATGGGTCGCGCGGAGATTGGTCTCCTCCCGGAGTTCGCGCAGCGCCGCCTCTTCCGAGCTTTCTCCCAGCTCGATGAAGCCGCCCGGCAGGCACCATTCGCCCTTGCACGGTTCAACCGCCCGGCGGGCAACAAGGAGCTCCCCGGGGCCGCGGGATACAAAGCAGCACGCCGCCGGGACGGGATTATGATAGAAGAACCGGCGACAGGCCGGGCAATGGGGTTTGTCGCTCTGGCCATCGCAGGCCACGACCAGCGCGCGACCGCAGTTGCCGCAGTAGTTATAGGCGAAGGGTTCTGGTGGCTCGTAAGACATGGGGCCATGCTAACAGGCGGGCGTGAAGCGTGTAAACCCCCGCGTGCAAAGTCTGTTGCGAACCGTGTGTCGTTTACGTACCATGATGTTCGGGATACCATGCAAGACACGGGAGCGATCATGGTGGAAGGGCAGGCAAGTCGAGATAAGTTCAAGCGCGCGGACCAATTGTTCCGGGACGGAGACTTCGCGCAGGCGCTGGTACTGCTGGAAGAGCTCGACCGGGAGCACCCGGACACGCGCAATATCCTGGTGCCCATGGCCATGTGTCTGGACCGGCTGGGCCGACCGGAAGAAGCCCTCCCCCTGGCGGAGCGGCTGACGCGGCAGTTCGCCGATTCAAGAGCGCGCGCACTGGCGGACCGCCTGCGTCTGCCCCGGGCCCTGCCCGAAGTTCACGTGGACGCCCTGATCGGCGATCATGATTATGCAGCCGCCTATGATCTGCCCGACCTCGGACCGGGAACCACCGTCCCCGTGCCCGAACAGTCCGAAGTGGAAGAGTCCCGGTGGCCCATGGCGCTGCTCTGCGGTGGCTGCGCTTTGCTTATTTTCGGGCTGCTCCTGCTGCCCATGTTTTCCGGGCAGGGCGAAAGCGGCGCATCATCCACCGGCGCGGGGACCTTGTCGCCGGAGCAGACCGGGGTCGTAATCGGCATCGTGCTCCTTGCCTTCGCCTACTCCATCGTGGCCGGAACGATCACCGGAATCCTCGGCCTGGGCGCCCTGGGCAAGCTTCCCGCCAACACCATCGGCGGAATCGTCCTGGACGTCGGGGGGACCATCCTGGTCGTAAACCTCATCTCCGCCGTGCTCACCCTCCTCGTCGCGCGGGCCGAGTCCCCCGCCCTGGGCATTGCCGTCGCCATCATCCAGATTGCCATCCTACTCTACGCGTTCCACCGCAACTACCATCTCGGATTTGGCAACCTGATTGCCTTTGCCGTCATTTACTTCGTGTTGTCGTGCGTGCTGGTGGCGCTCCCCGTCATGGCGCTCGTGGGCGCGACCGGGATCATGGCCTTTTTCCTCGGCTGACGGCGCCCCGGAGGGCTTGCACCGGACCTTGGAACTATCTAGAATAGCAGCACGGCGGCGTGAGCAACCTGGACTGGGAGGACCGAACGTGGACGCTCGTGAAAGTAAAGAACGATTCAAGCGCGCGGACACCCTGTTTCGCGAAGGCGAGTACCAGCAGGCCCTCCACATCCTCTCGGGCCTGAATCAGGCCTTCCCCAATACGAAAAACGTGCTCTACCCCGCCGCCATGTGCCTGGAAAAACTGGGACGCGGCGCGGACGCCCTGCCCATCTGCGATCAGCTCATCGAGCAGTTCAACGACCCCAGGGCCATCGCGCTGAAGGAACGCATCAGCCAGATGCCGACGCCCAAACCCGCCGACAACCTCTTTGGCCTCGACTTTTCCGGGCTGGACGACTCCGCGATTCAGGGCGATCTACTCGACATCCCATCCACGACGCTCCAGTACAAGCCCGTCGAGCCCGAACCTTTCCCCTGGCTCAAATATAGCCTGATCGGCCTCGGCGTAATCCTTCTGCTCGCCATCATCATCGTCCCTCTGGTGAACTATGAGCCGCCGCCGCCCGGCGCCGTCGAGGCCACCGCGACCGGGGTCACCTCGGCAAACCGCGCCATGATCTATATGGGCGCCCTCGCCACCTTCGTCGTCATCATCGGATTCCAGACCGTCGGCGCCTATATCGCCCTCATGCTGATGCGCTCCCTGCCCTACGAGGACGTGTGGAGCAACTCGTTCAACATCAGCGCCAGCGTAATGGTGGCCACACTTCTGGAAAGTTCTTTTTTCGGCATTTTCCTGACCATCCTGTGGTTTGCAAAAGCCTACAACCTGGGATTCGTCGGCCTGTGTTTCTTCTATATCTTCCGCATCATCTTCTTCATCGTGGGATTGATGGTCGGTATGGCCGTATTCACGGGAAGCCTCGCTCTGGCCCTCCGCGACGTGATGGGCACATAGAACGCGTCAGACCGGCAGCCAGAGAACGACCGTGGTGCCTTTGCCGGGGACGCTGTGATATTCCACGCCGCCGTGGTGCTTCACCATGATGCCCTTCACAATCGGAACACCGAGCCCCACCCCGAAGCCCTTGGTGCTGTAGAGCGGCTCGAAGATGCGGGACAGGCTTTCTTCCGACATGCCGGGGCCGTTGTCCTTCACCACGATTTCAAAGCGGCCATCCCGTTGTCTGCTCTTGACCCGAAGCCGCTTGTACTCCCCGTTGTGATCCTCCATGGCCTGAACGGCGTTGTTCACCACATTGATCACCGCGCGGCGCAACCGTTCCGGATCGATTTCCAGCTCGAGGCCGCTCTCGAAGGTGTAGTCACAATGTATTTCCAGCGGGATCACCATCTCCTGCAACACCCCCGCGAGCCACGGATCCATCGACACGCACTCGATCTCCATCGCCACCGTGCGGGTAAAGTCCAGAAACTCCTCGATAATCCGGTCGCAGCGCTGGATACTGCGCTCGCCTCGGGCCAGGGCGTCTTCGAGCCCCAAATCAAGCCCCTGGACCTTCCGCCCGATCATGAACAGCGTCCCCCGAAGTGTCCCGAGGGGATTGCGCAATTCATGGCTCACCGACGCGGTGACCTTGCCCAGGGTGGCCAGGCGCTCCTGCTCGACGAGGGCGCGCTGGGCAATCTCAAGTTCTTCCGTGCGGCCCCGCACCAGTTCTTCAAGCTGCTCGAAGTGATCGTTCAGCCGCTGCTCCGCCTGGAGCCGCTCCCGAATCTCGCTCATCAGTTGCTGGTTCGACGCGTAGAGGGCCGCCTCCGAATTCAACAGGGCGTGGTGGGAGCGAATTCGCAGCACAAAAGCCGCAGCCACCAGCATGACCATGAAGCCCACGGGCAGGTAAACTCGGGGCTCCGACCATAGCGGGTTCGCCACGGTAAACGCCACGGAGGCCGGTGTCGGGTCCACGTTGCGCGCGTCGTCGGAGGCACGAACTTCGAATCGATACGTGCCGGGCTTGAGATGCTCGGCGATGTAGGAGGTCTCCGGGGAGAACTCATTCCACGGCGACAACTCGGTCGCCCCCGCGTCGTCAATCACGCGCCACGAATAAAGGAGCACATGGGGCGGCGTCCGCTGCCAGGCATCGATGGCGCGAAAGGAAAACACGCCGACGCCCCCATAGGGCACCGACGCCGTCGCCGCGGTAAGGGCCGTCTCCGGCGCCTCGCTATCGGGGCGGTACTGATAGAATCCCTCCCGGGCGGTCACCAGCCAGAGGCTTCCGCCCGCACCCTCGATCATATGCGTGATGGCGGAATTGGTGAGTCCATTGGCGAATCCGAAATTCAGCCAGCGCTTCTCGCGATAGGAAGCCAGGCCGACACGGCGGTACGATAGCCAGAGGGTACCATCGGAAGTCTCCAGAATATTGGACACGGAATGATGGGAGAGCCCCCGCGTGTCGTCGAAGCGCTCGAAGGTCGTTCCGTCGTAGCGATACACGCCCGAGCCATAACTGCCAAACCAGAGATCCCCGTTTCGCGACTGGCAGATGGTGTACACCGCGTCGTCTTCGGATACGCCCGCCGATGCGCCAAAATAACTAATCTCCTCTCCCTGCCACCGCTCGATGCCGTCGCGAACGCCCACGTAGATGACGCCCGGCGACGCTTCGTGGAAGGCGCTGACCGTCCGCCGTTCATACCCCGGGGCGACGGGGCGCTTTTCCCAGCGCCCCTGGACCAGGGCGTGGACCCCGTCCACCGCCGCAAGCCACAGTTCCCCCGAGGAGGTCATGAACAGCTTGCGATCTTCGCCCGTGCGGGGCATGGGAAAGGCGCCGATCAGCGCACCGCTGTCGCGCGTGAACTGATACAGCATGGTATCGCCCATGGCCCAGACATCGGGCTTGTCACCGAAGGTGGCGTAGCCGTCCAGCGGCTCCGGCGCGGCCAGTTGGGTTGTTTCGTGCCAGCCGTCATCCTCCAGGCGGGCAAGACAGGCATGCTCGTCCACCGCAAGCAAGCCCTCTGGAGCGGCGGCGTCCTGGAGGAGGGCGCCAAGCCCGTGGTTCTGGACCGTCACCGGGTAGTGTTTCCAGGCATGGGGCGCGCCCCGAACGAGCCCCTCCCGCGCACCGAGCCACAGGCCGTTATCCGCGGCAAAAAAAGCCTCGTTGATTTCCGGCGAGCCCACCTGATGCCCCAGATCCACCTTGGCGAGCGACGTTTCGTTAAAACGATAGAGGCCGGAAGTCGTCGCCGCGTAGCACCAGCCGTCGGGCCCCGTTACCAGGCCGCGAACCACTTCCGGCATCACGTGCTTCCGAACCAGTCCCCGCCCCTCCATAAGGTACAGTCCGGAGGTCGCTTCGTCCGTGGATGAGCAGGCCCAGATCCTGGCGCCGGCGGTATCCCCGCCCTCTCGGGTTATATACATCGTGCCGCCAGGACCGGGCGTACGTTCGAGGACGTTACCGTTGATCACGGCCCAGGTGTCGTCTTTAAAGGTCACCACGACGCGTCCGGAGCCGTCCTCCTCGAAGTCCGCGGTGCGCGAAGCACCCGAATCGCTTCGTGCGAGGAGGACCTCCCAGCCCGCCGTGTTCTCCCAGAGCACCGACGCCTTCGCGGAGGCCCCCGGGACCCGAAGTAGCGCCCCTTCATAGGTGGAAATCAAGAGGGCCCCGGTCCCGTCCATATGGATGAGATCGGGCTCATCGCCCTGAAGAGGGGGCAGGGCGGAACGGTGAATACAGTGAAGCGCTTCGCCTTGAAAATAACAGAGGCCGCCCGGCGTGCTGACCCAGATCGTGCCGTCCTCCCCCAGCGCGAGACCGCGCACCCAGTCACTGGCGAGCCCCTCCGCCTCGCGGTAGGAAGTCCAGCTTGATCCTTCGATGCGGGCCACGCCGCCGCCCCAGCTTGCGGCCCAGATCCGGCCCTGCCGATCCTCCACAAACTCGCGCACCTCGGGAAACTGAACACCGCGATCGGAAAGAAGAAATCGGCACTCCCACTGCTCGGCGGCGTCGACCGACACGCCCAAAATCGCGGCGAGGAACAGCAGGGCCAGCGCCGTGGCGCGACGGCGTACCCGCATTCCTGTCTGTCCGCCTGTCAACGGGTTCCCTCCCAGGGCTTGCGACATGCTGATTTCATCCCCGCGCCCGGCGCTTCCCGCGAATCCGCCGTGCCTCTACTTAATCAATAAACCGGGCGAGAAGCTCGGCCATATGGAGCGGAGACTTCTCCGCAAGGTGATCGATCTGGTGGCGGCAACTGGTGCCCGACGCCACCAGCAACGTGGCGTCGTCGAGTTGGTCCACCTGCGCTACAAGCGGCCGCGCCACTTCCAGCGAAAGGGCATATTTGGCGTCCATGCTGCCGAAAGCGCCCGCCATACCGCAGCAGCCCGTATCGAGCAGCTTGACCTCGTTTCCAGGGATGGCGCGGGCCACCTTGAGCATTTTGGCGGTCCCTGTAAGCGACTTCGCATGACAGTGACCATGAATGGCCGTTTTGGCTGCACGGCTGTTGAAGCGAATTGCCCTGGAATCGTGGGAGAGCAGATTCTCGATGAAATCCTCAAAGAGATAGCTTCGGCGCGCGAGATTCTCGGCGCCCTCCAGACCGAGTTCGCGATAGTCTTCCGCAAACATGGAATAGCACGAAGGCTCGAGAAAGATAATCGGGGCTTCCGAGCCCGCAAGTATACGGATGTTCTTTTCGCCGAACGCCGCGGCCACGTCGAGCCGCCCGGTGCTGAAGGCCGGCCGGCCGCAGCAGGCGCGCTGGGTAATCAGGTTCACCGTGAAGCCCGCAGCCTCAAGCACTTTGACCGCCGCCTTGCCGATATTCGGCTCGTTGTGGCGGACAAAGCAGTCGTCCCAGAGATACACCGTGCCCCGCTCGCCGATTACCGACGGTGCCTGGCGACGATGAAACCACGTATCGAAACGCTGGAGCGCGTAGGGCGGCAGAGGCCGCTCGGTGGCAAAGCCGGCAACGCGCTTCAACAGGGCGCGAAACCAGCCCCACTTCATGGTCGCATTGGCCACACGCGGCGCAAGACTTGCCAGTTCGCCCAGTATATCCACGCGGCTCACCATCCTCGCGGAAAGGGGCACGCCATACTTGCGGATCTTCGCGTAGAGCAGTTCCGCTTTGAGAAGCGCCATGTTGACGTTGGAGGGGCATTCGGTCGTGCAGGCCTTGCAGGACAGGCAGTTCTCCAGCGCCTTTTCGAGCGACGGAGAAAGAAGTGGGTCCACGCCGGCATCCACGCGCCCTTCGAGGACGGCGCGAATCGTGTTCGCCCGCCCGCGCGTTGCCATCACGTCCTCGCCCGTGGCCACAAAGGTGGGGCACATGGTGGGCGTGGACTTGCGACAGCCGCCACAGCCGTTGCACTGCTCAAGATTCCCCACAAAAGAACCATCTTTCGCGGCGAACTTCAACACGGGCTCGAAGGGCAACGTGTCCATCTTCGAGCCGTCGCCCTGGCGCAGGTTGGTATCAATCTTGTAGCGACCGTCGGGAAAAACCTTGCCGGGATTCATCAACGATTTTGGATCGAAGTGGGCCTTGATTGTGCGCATCACGTCCAGCAGCTCCGGACCGATGTGTTCGTCCATGAACTCCGTGCGCGCGATGCCCACGCCGTGCTCCGCCGCCAGGGCTCCCTTGAATTGCAGCGTCAGGGCGGACACGCCCTCGGCGAGACTGCGGAATTTCCTGATGTCCTCGGCCTTGTGCATATCCACCACGGGGCGCACATGGAGCAGGCCGGAGGCGGCGTGGCCGTAAAAGGAGCCCTTCAAACCGAGCGGCTTCATGAGCGATTGCAGGCCCGCCACATACTCCGGAAGTTTCTCCGGAGGCACCGCCACGTCTTCGATACCCGCCGTGGGTTTCGCATCGCCTTTGCAGCCCGTCAGCAGGGACAATCCCGACTTGCGCAGATTGAGGATATGGGCCTGATCGTTCGCGTCGCGACACATGCGCTTGCGCTTGCCCAGCTTCTTCTTCTCCAGCAGCGCGAGCTTCTCTTCCACATCGCCGTAAAACTCCACGAGCAGTATCGAAGTGCAGGGCTTGTCGTCCAGCTCCAGGAAATCCCGGGCCGCCTTGAACTGCAACTGGCCCCGGGTCTGATCAAAGAGTACATCGTCGATATGCTCCACCGCCGCCGGCTTGAGTTCCATCAATTCCACGGTCGCCTGCATGGCCTCGTTCACCGTGTCGAAGAACAGCAGGCCGATTCCCTTTTCAGCGGGCAACGGAACCAGATCCAGCTCGGCGGAGAACACCGCCGCCAGCGTCCCTTCGGCGCCGCCAAAAAGCTTCGCAAAGTTCCCGCCGGAACGCAGATAACGATCAAGTCCGTAGCCCGGCCAGCGCTTGATGATGCCCACATGAAAGCGCGACTCGATCTCGCCCTGGTGGGCCCGGATCAGCGCATCGATCTCGGAATACTCCCCTTGATTCTTCAGGCCGATGGTTTTGAACGTTCCGTCGGGCAGGATCACGTCCAGCGCGCGAACATGGTCGATCGTCGTGCCGTAGAGCGGCACCCGCGCGCCGGAGGAGTTGTTGCCGATCATGCCGCCCAAAGTGGCCCGGGAACTCGTGGCCACATCCGGTCCGAAAGCCAGGCCATGGGGTTTCAGGAACGCGTTGAGCTCGTCCAGCACCACACCGGCCCCCACCCGCACCGTCCTGGCCTCCACATTCAGATCCGTAATGGCCTGATTGTAACGCGCCAGATCCACAATGACGCCATCGCCAATCGCGCCGCCCGCCAGACCTGTCCCGGCGCCCCGGGGCGTCACGGGGATGCCCTCCTGAATCAGCGCCGGGAGAAGGGTAGACACCTCCTCGATGCTCCGGGGAAAGGCCACACCCTGGGGGACTATCTGATAGATGGACGCGTCGGTCGCGTAAAGCTGGCGCGAATGATCATCAAAACGAAGTTCGCACGGGGTCGCTTTCTTGAGGGTCTGCTGGATGGTCGTCTGCATGGATTCCGATTTCAGGCGTTACAGAAATTCCGGGGCCGCTCGGGCGATCATGAGGGGCTGGGCCCTCGGTGCGGCATGCTGCGCACATTGTACTACACGCCGAAATCGCGGCGGTATCCTGGGAACGAGATATTCCCAGGGAAGACGTCGGAAGCGCCCCCCGACAGAAACTCGCACGGGCCTTCCCGGTCGCTATCTGGCCCCGACCGGGAAAACGCGGATGCGTTGCGGCCATCGGCTTCCCTAAGTCCTTCCCGGTGATAACTTTCGAGTCGCGCACCGGTAACGGTACCCCCGTCAAATATTTGTGGTTGACGGACCAGGGAATCTTTACTATACTTCGGAACTGAACTTGGCTTTCCCATTTTGAGAAACCCGACGCTCAAATCCATGGTTGTTCCACTTTTTATCATCTTGCTCTTATTACTTTCTCGTGTGAACATCCTTTCGGGAGGAGCCCGTCGTGGCCGTTTTCAAATTCAGCGCACTCGCCTTGGGAAAAGAAAAAGAAGACCATTATGAAAAGGGGACGGTTGTAGCCCAGGACCAGATGGATGCCCTGGACAAACTCCGCCGGGCCCGCTATACCCACATCAAGCTGAAGCAGATTCGCGGTTTCACTGCATTGATTACGCAGTTCACCGCCGACGTCCGCTGAGGCTATCGAAGACGCAAGACCGCCCTGCCACACGCCTGAACCCTGCTGGTTCACGGCGTGTGGTGGCGGGTGGCCAGCGCAACCGCCAGCACGTCCACTTCGGACGCCCCGGCGCGCAGGAGCGCTTTTGCGCACTCTTCTACCGTCCCGCCCGACGTAACCACATCATCAATCAGCAGGACCCGTCTGTCCTTCGCGTCGTCGCCAATCACGGCGAAGGCGCCCTTCACGTTTTCCCGGCGTCGCTTTCCAGCAAGCTTGCTCTGGGTCCGCGTGGGGCGGATACGCTGGAGACCGTGCCAGACTCGGGCGCGGGGAAAAGCCCTGGCGACCTCTTCCGCGAGCAGGGCGGACTGGTTGTAGCCGCGTTCGCGATACCGCACCTTGTGCAGCGGAACGGGCGCCAGCAGATCATAGGCGCCAACATCCAGGTGGGCCAGGGCATGCTCCTGCAGCAGCCCCCCCAGGGCCTTCGAAAGTCGTTGCTTGTCGTGGAACTTGAGCAGCTTCACGCCCTCGGCCACCGCCCCCTCATAAAGCGCCGCGCCGTAGATGCGATGGACGGCCTTCAAGGGCTTCTCACGGCAATCCGCACAGGGAAAATTGCGGCGATTACCCAGCCCCGTCATGGATTCGTGGGGGCGTCCACAGTGGATGCATAGCGGAGGCTCGATCCGGGGCGCCAACTCCCAGCAGGTCGCGCAGAAAAACCCGTTTTCCTCCGTCAGCAGACGCTCCCGACAGGCCAGGCAGAAGATGGGAAAGAAAAGATTCTTGAAGGCCATCTTCCAGGCGTCAATTTGGACCGCTGACAGCACCGCCCGCCCTCCCACACAGTAGTAGCCGACTACACACCCGAGACTGAGATTGCTAGCGGCATAGCAAAAGTGCCGCATGGCAGAAATTTGTCATCTGTGAGCAATAATACACGGCAAATCACCGCCCGATCCAGAACAATGCGGAACTGTAGTGCTGCTAAGTAACAGATTTGTAGTACCTTAGAAAAAAATCAGCCCCCAAGGCATGATTCTTGCACGCTTTTGCACCAAGAGGTGGGAAGAGAGCACGCTCGGGCAAGGCGTTTTGGGGTTGCTTCTTCGTCTTTTCGACTCACTTTCGGAAGGGTCCGGTGTGTGCGCCAGACCTTTGGACAAAGGGCGGGGTCTGACCCCGAAAGAGGAGTTAGGGTTGTGAAGAACAGGATAGTACTCGCTGCGGCTGCTTTGGCAACGCTAGGGTGGGCCGGAAACGCCTCGGCTGACATTGCGTATAACCAAGACCTGACGTCGAACGTCATCATGGGCTCCGGAATCGGCAACGGTGGTTTCACTACTGATCGCGCGAACGGGATCGAGTTAGGACTGCGCGCTAGAATTCCGTTCATTGGCTCCGTGAACATCAGTGGCCCTGGAACTTACTCCTACGACACCACCGATATCGATTCGGGAGGCGTAGGCTCTTGGAATTTCGATTGGTCCGTGAATTCCAACTATGACGGGTCCGGGCCTGGCAATTTGAATACACTGACATACTTGCTCGAGTTTGACTATGATCCAACAGCCGGGGTCACATACTACGATTTTGCAGACTTAATTCCAGTGTTGAACGGCGACCCAATCTCGATAGCCTATCCAAACGATCACTCAATTGGCACAAATGGAACCTCTGAAAGTGGAGGATCTGAGGCGACCGACGCCACCAACTACTTTACGCTATTAGCGACCAACAACGTTCTGCAGAATTCTTGGCGTGGTGAGTGGCTACTGGCAACTCCCTCCGCCACATTCGACCCCTACGCCCCTGGGACCTACAACATTCGTCTGAGCGCATTCTCGGGCACCACCCAGAAAGCCAGCACAGAAATAACAGTCGTAATTAATGGCGGTGGTGGCCCCGCCGTCGTCCCCGTCCCTGCCGCCGCGCCGCTTGGCCTTCTGGGCATGGGCCTGGTGGCTTTCGTGCGTCGTCGCAAGAACGCCAAGGCTTAAGATTAACGCCACGAAACAGGACTGAACACTCGTCCCTGTTTCATCACCAATACACCAGAGGCCCCGCACTCAGCCGAGTGCGGGGCCTTTGCTTTGTGGACTGCATTCGTCTGGCGCGTGATGCGGGCATGAAATGACGATGCGAATTAGAGAGTCGGTCGGAGATCCGCCGCAGGAGGATTATAGCCATTCCTCCCGCGCGGTGCTATCCCCCGATGTCCATCGACAACAGCCCCTGCGAGTCTCGGAAGTGGTGAAGTTTTCCACCAAATGATCGCGGAACCGGGAGCGCGGGTTTTCTTACCCGCGTATCGTGCGACAGCGTCGCACGAGAATCACGGGCTGAAAAGTCCGTGCTCCCGCTACCGCCAATTTCAACAGGCCTCAGCCGAAGGTATCCTGCACGGCCGCTTCGTGGCGGCTGAGGTATTCCTCCAGCATGGCCTCGGCGCTTTCCATGTCCAGTCCCAGCAGGGCCAACGAGGACTGGTAGCCATCAAAGGCCGAAGGATTGTCCTCCAGGCGCGTTCCGGAGGCCTGGACCATGGCGTCGGAAAGGGCGACAATCGCCACGTGCTCCCGGGAGCTGGGAGCGAGTTCGGGGTGGTGATGGAAGCGGATGGACTGGGCGATTTCATCGGGGAGGGCCCAGTGCCGCGCAAGCTCATAGCCCGCTTCCACGTGCGTCAGGCCCACGACCGATTGCTCGGCTTCCAATAGGGCCAGGCCGGTCAGCGAACTGTCGATGCGCTTGCACTTCTGCGGCGCCACATCCCACAGGGCGGCGCGCCCGATGTCGTGGAGCAGGCCCGCGGTGAAGACACCGGGCAATTGACGGCGTCCGCTGACCTTGGCCACGATGCGCGACGCGCAGGCCGAGCAGACGGACTCGAGCCAGAAGGTCCGGTAGTCGAATTCCTCCAACTGACTGACGAGATCCACGACCGCCGCCGAGAGCACGATGGCGTAGGTCTCTTTCAAGCCCATGAGCGACACGGCCAGGGTGAGATCGGTGATCTTGTGGGTGAAGCCATAGGCGGCGGAGTTGGCCACGCTGAGTACCTTGGCCGCGACGGGCGGGTCGAGCGTGATAATGTCGGTCACCGACGTTACCGAGCTGTCCGGGCTCATCATGGCTTCGCGAACGCGGTGCACGGTTTCGGGAAGCGCGGGAAGGCTCTGAATCTGTCGGACCATATGGGCCATGTGGGAGAGCTTGATGGGCTGCTGGAGGCCGACGATGTTGCCGAGCTCGTCTTCTTCCTTAGTGCCGTTGGGGGGATAGTATCGCTTGAGCGCGCCATCGACATCCGCGGGGGCACACAGGAGCACCTTCACTTTCATGCCGGCGACCTGCTCAAGTTGCTTCTCCTGATCCGGAGAGAGGGGCGCTTTCGCCGCCAGGGTGAGCATGTCGCGGTAGCGATCCACCGGAACCACACCAAAGAGATGGGCAAGGTCGGCGGGAATCACCTCGAGCATTTCCGACTCAATTTCCAGGTCCTTGATGTCCGTGGGGAGCACGCCGGGATAGGTAAGAAGAAAATCCATGAAGGCATTGGGCTCCACCGCGCCCAGGGAGAACAGAATATCGATCAACTCCGCTTCGGTTTCCTCCTGGATCTCCACCGCCGCATCATAGTGCCCCTGGGTGATCAGCCCGGCTTTCAGAAGCAGTTTGCCAACCCGTTTCTTCATTGCCATTACAATTACTCCCGTCGCACGTTGTAGGTTCCGCAGTCACCCGAAAAGATGGGATGCCCAGGCGAAACCGATCATACTGGTTCGCGTCACCCCATTGAGTATAGCGCAAAAGTCTTGCGAAGATGAATAGTCCCTTGACATTTCACGCGGCATTCGAAGATTGCACCACAGCCACATCTTGAACACTCCTGACAAGGATATGTTCTGGTCCCCAACCTCCTCAAGCGTGCGAATTGCCTCACAATAAATCTACTCGAAATGCCTTCGTTGCCTCACGAAGCAAATCTATCCGAAACGATCCGGGTTGCGCGACTGAATTGACAGAGGCGCTTGAAGGGGTTAGAATCGACCCCGGTGGCGGGCCGTCGGCTCGGGTAAATGATAGTCATTTCTAGGTAGTATTTGGCGAGTCGCCAGATGGACGACGAAAATCAGGCGGTCGCGGGGTGGCGTTTGGGACGGCAATCCGCACTATTCGTTCCAAACTGCCGCTGCAAGACAAAAATTTGGCTGAAATAAAGCACCGACCCCGATGGTATATTAATTGCTAGCCGTATGGGTGGTCTTTTTCAGGACCCAGTCGAATTACCCAAGACAGGAGAACGCTGCACATGGATCATCCCTGGATGTATACCATGGATACCTATGGCGAAACCCCCACGACTCGCGCGCGAAAAAGCGGCTATACCGTATTGGCGGAAATGTTGTTGAGCCAGGAGCGAGCCCTTACGGATAAGGAAAGCCCCACCGCGCCTGCGTCGGGAGGGGACAGCGCCTATTGGGGCATGAGCCACTCGGTGCACAAAATGGTGCTGGACGCGCCCGCCCCGGCCCGCCTGGATGACGATATTGACCGCCTGCTTCATCAGGCGACCCAGAATGGCGATGTCGAGCAAGTAAGAAACCTGCTCGATCAGGGCGCCAATGTGGACCATGAGAACGAACAGGGGCTGACCCCCCTGCACTGGAGTGCCTTGAACGGTCGCTCCGACCTGGCCGAAATCCTGATCGAGCATGGGGCCGCAATCAATCAGCGGGAGGGTTACACCGGCAAACTGACCCCCATGGCCATGGCCCTTCTCATGGGCTATGACGATGTCGTCGAGCTGATGGCGGCGCGCGGCGGCGTCTGCTGAAGTTACTCCGCTGAGTGAAGTCCCCGCCTCACGAGGCCGGAAAGCGAAGCATGATATCCTGCAGGCCCGAGGGGCCAATAGTAACGGGGCCAAACGTGGCTGATTCGTTTCCCAGCCGCACCGCTTGAATCTCCACCTGATCCGCCCCGTTAAATCCAGTCGCCAGAAACTGGCCCGACTGGTCCACGCCAAAGGTTAAAGAAGCTCCCGGTTGGTTCTGAATCCGCACCACCAGTATGGCTTCCGCCACGGGCCGCCCGTCCCCATCGAGTACCAGCCCCGCGAGCGACACGCTCGGCGCCTCGCGAAACACCGGCCCCGCCTGCGCCCCGCCCTCCCGCACCCCCACTGCACCGCCGCCTTCCGGCACAAAAACCCGGCCCTGACTGCGATCCGCCGCCGCCTGATACTCCCCGGGCGCGAGGGATTTGAACTGGTAATAGCCCGCCTGGTCCGTTTGAGCTTCGGCAACAGGCTCACGACCTTCTCGCGGGTACAGTTGTATGACCGCCCCGGGCACACCCACATCCGCCCCGGCCTCCAGAACCCGCCCCCGCAGCGCGCCCGATGGCCGCGCGCGCAATTGAAGCACCGGGGGCGCGGCGGCCACCGGCCCGGGGCCCGGCGTAGGCATGGCGGACTGATCGGTCGCCACGGCCGTCCCGGTGAGGGGGTCAATCTTCATGTTTCTCGAAAGCGGGGTGGCGGCCGGCGCGGCGTTCGGGCGCTGCTCGGACACGCTCACATTCAGCTCCGCGCGCAAATCCCCTGGTGCGAGACGAAGGGTGTACTCTCCGGGACGCAACGTATCGAAATTGAAGTAGCCCTGGCCATTCGCGCGCGCACGGTACACCTCACCCCCGTGATCAGCCGCCTGCAGTTCCACTTTGGCATTGTTGACCGGGCGTTCACCTTCATCGCGAATCACGCGGCCCGCCAGTTTCTCACCCCGTTCCAGCACCGCCCTGAAAATGCCGCTTTCATCGGCCGAGACCAATTTCGGGGCGTAGCCCGGGGCCGAGACGAGAAGTTGCCACGCCCCTGCGGGCAACAGGGGATGGGTGAACGTGCCGTCGGCCCCGGTCGTGACCGGCAAATGCCGGTAGGGCCCGGAATCATCCGGGAAATCGGCCGCGTGGATAGGAACTACCCGCGCATCGGGAACCGGCTTTCCATCCGCAGTCACTTCGCCCTTCCGGACCTCGATCGGCCGGAGGGCCACCTCTGCTTCGCTAAAGGCGCCGCGTTCGTCCACGCTAACCAAGGCCAGACCGTGGGTCTTTTCTTTCGAGGCAAGGAGGAGAAAATCACCCTGGGGCAAGGTGCGAAACTCGACCACCCCGTTCTCGCCGGAGGCCGCTTCCCAGTACGAGGGGTATTCCTTTTCGGCTTCAATGGGATTGGCTGTGGGGTCGACAGGGTTCACACGCAGGGTTGCCCCTTCGACGGCGGCGCCATCCCCGTCGCGTACGACGCAGCGCAGGAGGCCCGAGCCTTCCGCCGGATTCTTCTTCGGCTGCCGCTTGAACTCGCCCGACAGGAGCGCCTGGATCTTGTCTTCCTTGGTCACCGGCGCCTCGTTTCCACCGCCGCCCGGCGGAACCGTCGGCGCGCCGAGAAAGATTCCGAAGAGCAGCTTGAAACCCCAGAAGAGGGCCAGCAGGGTGAAAATGACAAAAAGCGTACCGTTGATGCGCATGGATCGTGAACTCCCGTATTCGACGGCCGGGCCGCGCAATAACCGTAACACGCGGACGGACACACGGCGGGCGGCGCTACCCCATACCTTACGCGGGGCGGACGCGGCAGTCAATGTGCCGAGGTGGCCAGAGCGAACGCATTAGAGTTGAGGGTATGACGCGGTACTCTCCAGCCCCAACATTTCCCCGCCGGCTTGACAGGGCTTGTCTCCCATGGACTACCATGGACATTTCGTGCACCGACATAGGAAACCGGACGGGAGACATGGCATGCTCGGATTGACCTCTTGGGATTGGCTGGCACTGTTTGCCTATCTGGTTTCCGTCACCGCGATCGGCCTGTGGACGGCGCGTCGCATCAAGGATACCGCCGATTTCTTCATGGGGGGTCGTAATTTCGGCAAGGTCTCCATGGTGTTCTTTTCCTTCGGCGCGGGCACCAGCGGCAACGACGCCGTGGGGGTGGCGGCGAAAACCTACACCAACGGCCTTTCCGGTATCTGGTACGCCTGGCTCTGGCTCTTCGCCACGCCCTTCTACTGGCTCATCGCGCCCGCCTTCCGCCGGATGCGCGCCCTCACCACGGGGGACTACTTCGAGTATCGCTATGACAAGAGCACGGCGGCACTCTATACCCTGGTGGGCGTGCTCCAGCTCTCCGTGAACATCGGCGTGATCATGCTGGCCTCTTCAAAATTCATCGAAGCCATCACCAATGGGGGCATCGGCCAGACAGCTTCGGTGCTTATCACCACGGTCCTGTTTGTCGCCTATGGCATGGCGGGAGGCCTGGCCGCCGCCATCGTGACCGATCTCATGCAGGGCATTCTCACCATCATCCTGTCGTTCATGATTCTGCCCGTGGCCTTGAAGGTCGTGGGCGGCTTCACGGGGCTTCACGAGACCATTACCGATCCCCACATGTTCAGCCTGGTTGCGCCCGGCGAAATCAATGGATTTCACATCGCCATGTTCGGTCTTAACGCCCTGATCGGCATTGTGACCCAGCCCCACATCATGGGCGTATGCGCGGCGGGCCGCTCGGAGCTCGACGGCCGCGTGGGCTTCGCCTGTGGCAACCTGCTCAAGCGGGTCTGCACCGTGGCCTGGATGCTTACCGGGCTCTGCGGTGTAGCGCTGTATATGAAGACCCGCCCTGACCTGCACCCCGACCTCGTCTATGGCCAGATGGCGCGCGAACTGCTCCCGACGATTCTGCCGGGCCTCGTGGGAATCTTCCTGGCCGCCCTCCTTGCCTCGGTCATGTCCTCCTGCGACGCCTTCATGGTCGCGTCCTCGGGGCTTTTTACTCAAAACTTCTATCGCCGTTATCTCGTGCGGGGCAGGGAAGAAGGGCACTACGTAAACGTGGGGCGGATCTCCGGTATGGTCATCGTAGTCGCCAGCATCATTTTTGCATTCGCCTTTGAGAATGTCCCGGCCGGCCTGGAAACCTTCTGGAAGATCCAGGCCATGATGGGCGCCGCCTTCTGGATCGGCCTCTACTGGCGGCGCGCCACCCCCGCCGGCGCGTGGGCCGGAACCCTGGGCGCGTTCGCCGTCGTGCTCTTGACCGGAACGGATGGATTTCATAGCTGGGCGGCAGCCAACCTGCCCGAGTTCATGATCTGGGAGGATAAGTTCCGGATCTCCTGGCAAATGTTCGCCTATCTCTCGACCGGATTCGGCCTGTGCATCGTGGTGAGCCTGATGACGCCGCGATTGCCCAAGGCGCAGCTTGACCGCTTCTACAACTGCCTCCATACGCCCGTGCGCGGGGACGAGCCCCACATGCCGGAACCTTTCACGCTGCCGGTCGGCGTCCAGCCGGATGTTCCCCGAAAACTCATCAACCACCCCGACTTCGAATTCCCCGTGCCTTCCGCGATCGGCCTGCTCGGATTCATCGCCCTCTGGGCCTGCGTGGGCATTATGGTGTGGTTCGTATTCGCCATGGCCCGCTGGGGAACCTGAGGAGAATCCCCGGCTACGGCAACACTTCGAGCGATACGAGCGAGATGTCGTCGTCGAAACGTGAACTTCCCCGGAAGGACTCCAGTTCACGCATGAGCTTGTCCTGGCAGTCGGCGAGGGGGCAATCGCCACCGCACTGAAGACTCTCGAGAAGACGCGGCACGCCAAAGAGTTCCCGCTTTTCGTTCATCGCCTCGGTCACCCCATCGGAATAGAGGTGAAGACGATCACCGGGGGCGAGCTGGATGCACTGCTCCACATAGGGCTCCAGCGCCAGCCCGATGGGCATGCCGGTACTCCGGGTAATCACCGGGGCCTGCCCCCGGGCGAAGTGAGCCGGACCGGGGTGGCCGGCGGAGACATAGCGAAATTCCAGGGTTACCGTGTCCAACACACCATAGATCAGCGTGAAGAACTGGCCCGTTTCCGCGTCCCAGGGAAAATGGACATTGAGCTCTTCCGCCACGCGCGCGGGCGACACCACGGCATAGTCGGAGGACGACTCGTCCTCCTCGCGCACCAGCGACGAAGAAAGCGCCTTGGGCGAGAGCATGCGGCTGACCGATACGGCCATCAAGGCGGCGGCGGTGCCATGGCCGGAGACATCGAGCAGGTAAAGCCCCACGGACTGTCGGTTGATCCGGAAAATATTGAGGATATCGCCGGCCAGTTCATCGCAGGGCTTGAATTTCCAGGCGAAATCCACGCCCTTCACCCGGGGCAGATGCTCGGGCAGGAGGGCGTACTGCACCTTGGCCGCGGTTTCCAGATTGCGCTTCATACGGCGATTCACGCGCGTCAATTGGACGTTGGTTTTTTCCAGCAGTTCCAGAGCGGTCTGAACATCGGCGTTGGACTGGGTGCGATCGCTCACGTCGGATTGAATGGCCACGAAGTGGGTAATCTCCCCCGCCTCGTTTCGGATGGGGTTCAACGAGATGCGATTCCAGAAGGGCGAGCCGTCCTTGCGATAGCTGACGAGTTCGGCGGTGTAAGATCGGCGTTCCTCGATGGCGCGGCGGATCCGCAGGAGCGTGCCCGGATCAGTTTCGGGGCCGTGGATAAACCGCGCGCTCTTCTTCAGCACTTCGGCCCGGCTGTAACCCGTCTGGCGCTCAAAGCCCGCATTGACATAGACGATGGGCGTATTCGGTTCCCGAACATCGAAAATAACGATGCCCTCATCCGTCGCCTCCATGGCGCGCTCGCGCAGATCGAGGTCGGCGTGGATGCGCAGAAACTCACGGCGAAAGCCCTCCGCCTCGCTGGCGTAGCGGGTGAGTTGCTCCCGCAACGCGGCCATTTCCGCGGCGGTATCGATGGTGGGTTGGTCTGGCATGATTCGTTCTGGGTTGGGTGGCGCAGGGCAGCGCCGGAAAGTCACGAAGGGAATCGTAGCAGACCCGGGCGCATGCATACCATGGAGTCAGACCGCAGCATTGCCCCGAGGCAATACGGTCTTGACATAATCTTCGGTTGCCTCGAAAATAGGGTCGACGCCGTTCTCCCGGCGCATCAGCGGGATTATCTTCGTTCGGACGCCCATGCCGCGAGCATCCACATAGCCGTAGTCGCGCAATACGTCCAGTATCACCTGATTTCGCATGGACCGCTGGCCCGCCACCATTTTCTCCACCGTCATGGAATTGGGCAGAGGGCCGGGGCTGATGCATTCCAATCGATCGGCATAGACCGTAATCTCGATGTCTACAGGACGGGTCCAATCGCGGTGGGCCAAGGCGTTAATTAGCACTTCACGAATAACCTCCGGCGGATAGTGCCATTGCCGACTGCGGCGAAAATCCGCGGCAACCGTGTCCGTCTCCTCGGAAATAAGTTCTTGAATGTGACTGGTAAACAGTTCGATCAGGCCATCCTGCTGACCGGAACGCAGCGCCACCAACGGGCCGTCGAGCACCTTGTCAAAACGCGCCTTGTAGTCCTTGTCGGTGCCGTCAAACGCCATCAAGCGAATGCCCGCCTGCCGAAAATAGCGCCGAGGCGCATAGCCAAACAAGGCGAGTCCGGCGATGGTTGCGGATTGGCGCGCGGCGTTCGCATCCGCCATGAGACCCAGTCCGACAAGACGCGCGCGCCACGCATCATCGGAATCCGGCAGGGTCGGGTCGTTCAATATGCGACTCAGATAGTCGCGGATGCGCTCGAGGTCCAAGCAGTCCAAGGTCGTTCCCGGCACGGCCAGCAGCTCGGCATGAATCATGCCCCCGGCTGCATAGAGGCGCGCTTGCTGCTCTCGAGTCGCAACGCGGGATGTGCTACCCAGGCGAATATAAATTTCCTCCCGCGAATTGTGACGCAGCACATAGGGCTTGGAGGGACCCTGGGGAAAAGTGATTACCGCCACGCGCTTTCCCCAGTCCAGTTCAATCTCTTCATAGAACGGCACCATCATCGGATGCACCTTCGCGGCAAACACGGCGTCCATGATCCATGCTTCCAACTTCGGGCGCTGGATACCGCTGATAGAGCCGTCGTCCTCAACACCCAGAAGAATGCAGCCACCATAGGCGTTCGCCATCGCGACGACCTCTTTGGCAAGTTGCTCCGGGCGGCAGTCGTCCCGCTTGAACTCCACACCGGAGTTTTCGCCGTTGGCGACTATTTCAAGAAGTGTCGATTTGTCCATGGGGACTCCAGTTAATGCCCACGCGACATAATCTTATCAGAATATGTCTGTCTGGATAGATTTCAGCACGATGTTGAAAGCCTATCCGCTGATCCCCGCTGCACCAATGATTCGACTCCGGAAGTCGGAATACTCGGGACCTTCCGCCGCGCTGAGGGAATCCATCGTGTAAAATCGGTCCGTCGACGGCGATTCCTGGTGCGCCATCGCCGGATCAAATCGGGACACATTTACGACCGTCCAGCACTCCACAAAACCTCGCGCCCGTGCTTTCTGGTGGCTCTTCTCCGCTTCGCCAATTCGATTGTGAATATTCGAGAAATCGGTGCCGCCTTTGACTTCAATCGCAATCAAATCGCGGTGTCCGCCTCCGGACATTTCTTCCCGAATTACAATGTCGGGATCCGCCGAAAATTGAATCGAAACCACACGTCCCGCCGCGTTGGTGAGCACAATACGATTACCTTCGGCGCTCCTTACGTGTTCCCGAACAATTTCGTGAATCACGTCAAATACGGTGCTGATAGCAGTCATGCCTTTCTTCACATTTTCCCCGCCCCGCAATTGAGGGCCGAGTGTGAGTAAGGTCAGATCGTCGAGGAGCGACATACTCATCCGATCACTGCCCACACCTTCCATAAGCCGGGCGGCCATTTCATTCAGGCCCGCGCACAACTCTTCCAACCGCGGCACCAACACGGGTGCTAGTATGCCCGCTTCTTCCATTCGCTTGAATGCGATAAGCCCCGTTTCGCCCGTGTAGAAGATCTTCTTGCTGTGCCCGAGAAGCATTCGGTAGTAGCCCAGCAATCGGGGGTTCTCATTGAGAATGCAAGGAACGGCAAAGAGCAGCTCACCTCTCAGGCCCTTTCTGGCAAGAGCCTTTAGTGACTCCGCCGGGGCCAACGACACCAGCTCCCGATCAATCTGACTCAACTCCAATTGATCTACGGTGTCGCCGAGCGCTTCCTGCAGCATGGTCTTGCGGAGGTGCAGCAAGGCCATGGAAAAATCCGCTTGCATCGTCGGGTCGGGAATGCATATCGGCTTTTGCGATCCCAATTTACACAACAACCCGGGCGGGCGAGTTTTCCAAGGCCGTCAAACGCTCCAAGGCAATGCCTACGTACTCGCTGTTCAGTTCGATGCCCACATAGTTGCGCCCCGTGTCTTGACAAACAACGCCAACCGTTCCAGAACCAAAAAACGGGTCCATCACCATGTCCCCCGGCTTACTACCCGCCAGGATACAGGGCCGCACCAGTTCAGTGGGAAAGGTGGCAAAATGCGCTTTGGGAAAAGCCTGGGTATTCACATCCCAGACCGACCGGCGGTTGCGCTTGCTCGTGCCCGTGGATTCCTTCACCGATTCGACGTCGTAGTAGTACCTCTCCGATTTGGTCATCATAAAAACATACTCGTGGGAGCGGGTAGGGCGATCCTTGACGCTCTCCGGCATGGCGTTAGGCTTGTTCCAAATGATGTCGGTGCGCAAGTACCAGCCCCGGTCTTGCAATGCGAAGGCCAGGCGCCACGGAACGCCCATCAGATCTTTGGACTTAAGCCCTTCCGGCGTATCTGGCCGCACGCTCATCGCCCGGGCCGGATTTTTTTTGTCGGGTGCGCGCCAGCCGCGATTGCCGCTGGTGTAGCCGTCGCCAATGTTCAGCCAGAGTGTGCCATCGTCCTTCAACACGCGGCGAACCTCTTCGAACACATCCGCAAGGCCATTGATGAACTCGGGCAGGGTCTTCTCCAAGCCAATCTGTCCATCGATGCCGTAGTCGCGCAAGCCCCAGTAGGGGGGTGACGTCACAACGCACTGGACGGACCGTGCAGGAAGACGTCTCAGCACGGAGAGGGCATCGCCCTCAAAGATCGTGGAACCGTTGAGCGCCAGGCGCCCGGTACCCTCTGGTCTTCGTGCTTCCACTACAGATAACTCCCGGCTACGCGATTGTGGCCCATGTTCCTTGGAAATAGTATCACCTCTGGCTGAAAAAATACAGAATATTTTTTCAGCCCTATGAAAACTACTTCCGCAGCTTCCGATACCGCGCGCGGCGGTTTTCAAACAGCTTGCTGCCCAGTTCCTTCACGCGCCAGGCCTCGTATTCCTGATAGTTCCCCTCAAACCACCGCACGTTGCCTTCGCCCTCAAATACGAGGAGGTGGGTGCAGACGCGGTCAAGGAAGAAGCGGTCGTGACTGATGACGAGGGCGCAGCCACCGAAGTTGAGCAGGGCCTCTTCGAGGAGGCGCAGGGTGTTGACGTCGAGGTCGTTGGTCGGTTCGTCGAGGAGCAGGACGTTGCCGCCCTCTTTCAGCAACTTGGCCAGGTTGCAGCGGTTGCGTTCGCCGCCGGAGAGCTGGTTGGCCATTTTCTGCTGGTCCGCGCCCTTGAATCCGAAGCGGGCGAGGTACTGGCGCACGGCCACTTCCTGCTTGCCCAGCTTCACGAAATCCGCGCCGCCCGCCACTTCGTCGATGAGGCTCACATCGCCCGCGATGGAGCTGCGTTCCTGATCGACATAGGAGAGACTGACCGAGGGACCCACAAAGACCTCGCCCGCGTCGGCCTTTTCCTGGTCCATGATCATGCGGAACAGCGTCGTTTTGCCGGTGCCGTTCGGACCCACGAGACCGACAATCGCGGAACGGGGAATGATGAAGTCGAGATCCTTGTAGAGCACGTCGTCGCCGTAGGCCTTGGCAACCTTGCGGCATTCGATGACCTGCTGGCCCAGCTCCGGGCCGGGGGCGATCTGGATGGTGGCGCTGTCGGCATTCTGTGCGGCGGCTTCCTTGGCGAGCATCTGCTCGTACTCCGCGAGGCGCGCGCGGTTGAGTTCGTGGCGGTCGGCGCTGCTCATACGGATCCACTTCAACTCGCGTTCCAGGGCCTGAGCGCGCGCGGAGCCCTTTTTCTCCTGGGCGGCCATCTTCTCCAGCTTCTGAGAGAGCCACTCGGAATAGTTGCCCTGCCACGGCACGCCCTGGCCGTGATCCAGCTCCAGAATCCACTTGGTCACGTTGTCCAGGAAGTAGCGGTCGTGTGTCACGATGATGACGGTGCCGGGATAGTCGCGCAACTGCACTTCGAGCCAGTCCACCGTCTCCGCATCGAGATGGTTGGTGGGTTCGTCGAGCAGCAGCAGATCGGGCTTCTCCAGCAGGGCCTTGCACAACGCTACACGGCGCTTTTCACCGCCGGAGAGCACACCAATCTTACGATCATCTTCCGGAAGGCAGAGCGCTTCACTGGCCTGATTCAGCACCTGCTCCAGATTCCACGCGTCGGCAGCGTCGAGCTTGTCCTGGAGTACCCCCATCTTCTCGATGCAGGCTTCCATTTCCTCGTCGGTCATGGGCTCGGCCATCTTCATGCCCAATGCCTCAAAGTCTTTGAGCATACCCACCGTCTCGGCGAATGCGCCTTCGAGGGCCTCGCGCACCGTGAGCTCGGGGTCAAGGATGGGCTCCTGCAACACAATGCCGCGCGTGAAGCCCTTGGTCAGCTCGGCCTTGCCGAGGAAATCATCGTCCAGGCCCGCCATGATTTTGAGCACCGTGGATTTACCGGAGCCGTTCTCGCCCACGATGCCAATTTTGGCGCCGGGATAGAAGCTCAGGTTGATGTCTTTAAGCACCTGCTTCTGGCCGTAGTACTTGTTCAGACCGTACATTGTGAAGATGAATTGTTCTGCCATGGGTCCTCATTCGGGCATGACCGGGCAAGCCGGGTGGGTGGAATTACGTGGGGGAAAAGCGCCGCGTATTGTAATCGCTTGCCCGCGATCCCGTCAAACCCATGGCGATTCCCGGCATGACGCACAGGCGCTCAGTAGGTTACCAGCTCCTCGTTCCGAAGCACTTCCAGGACATCGGGGTTGCCGAGCTGAATTGCGGCGTCAACCGCCGTTACCCCCTGCTTGTCGGGAATGAAGCCATCGGCGCGGTAGTTGACGATCAACAGCTCCACCAAGGCATGCTGGTTTCCTTCCACGGCGTGATGGAGCAGGGTCTTGCCCTGCGCGTCCGGCGTGTTCACGTCAAATCCACTCTCGATCCCCTGCCGCACCTTTCCGATTTCGCCCTGGGCGGCCTGGGTGTAGATGGAACCCTGTCCTTCCGTCTCCACGCCACTGCCGCAGCCCGCAGACCCGAATATCATCAAGAGCAAGGTCATGCTTGCCCAAACTACGCGTGAACGCATAGATTTTAGTCCTCGCCTGCGGGCCGAAATGGGGCCGGTCCCGCCCGCGTTCAATGTCGGGAGCCTGCCCCGACGCGCCGTTGTCATGGGCGGCTGGAACTCCCGGATTTCTCCAGAAGCTCCAGCCGCGGTACATCGTGAGGTAATGGCTCAGCCCGTGTACTGGGCGCCGCTGCCCAGGACCGCACGGCTGGTCGGGAATCCTTTGCCGCCGTCTTCCGACGGATACTTGCTGAATTCCACGTGACCATCCATGAAGAGGATGTTCGCGCCGCCGGGAACGTGGGTGAAGTCGTTCGGCAGCACAGCCCCGGTCGTAGAGACTCGGGCCGTGTCCCACATCGCGGCGATGGAGGACTGGGCCTTAGCGCTGGCGCCCGCATTGTTGATGTCGGTGATCATGAAGCGCTCGATGCCTTCTTTGAGATGAAGGAAGGTCGGCACTTCTCCCGTGGTGAGGGCTACGTTAAGCGCGAAGTCCCGATCGGCATTTAGCAGGCACCCGCCACCGGAGGCGGCCGGGGTGGCGCTGTCATAACCCTTATGAAGGAAATCGAACACGGTCTTCGCATTCGCCGGCAGGGCCACCCATTCGGGCTTGATCACCACGGCCCAGTAGGAGTACGACCAGTCGGCCCCGTAGGCATAGCAGTTGGATGGGTCGAGCTCGCAGGCGTTGTTGTCCGCCAGGGAAAGCTTGTTGGCCACGGGATAGGGCGTACCCGCCCAGCCCGTGCCGACCTTGCGCAGCAGTCCCCCCTTGTCAAAGGAGGTCTTCAGCGCCTTGTCCGCACCCAACTGATCCAGGGGCTGCTGGCCGCCGCCCGCGTCCGACGGGCAGGAGTAGATGTTCCAGTCGGTCAGATATTCCGGCCACAACACCATCATGTCGATGCCGTGCCAGACACGAACACTGCCCGGAGTGGCGGGATTGTAGTTGTTGTCGTAGCGCGTGGTGCGCCGGGGCCAGGCCCCCTTGTTTTCGTCGGCAAACATCTTGTGGATGATGCCGAACTGCTTGAGGTTGTTCTGGCAGCTTGCGCGACGGGCCGCCTCGCGGGCTCGCGCCAGTGCCGGCAGCAGGATCGCCGCCAGGATACCGATGATTGCAATTACGACCAGGAGCTCGATCAGTGTAAAGCCCCGGCGCTTTCTTCCCTCTGCATTCTTATTCATGAGTATTATCCTTGTTGTTGGTATGAAACGTATGACACTTTTATAGCACTATGATACATTTTGAAACAACGCGACCCTCCTTTCTTTCATACGGAGCGGACTGGACGTCTTCACGGCGCGCATCGGGAACACACCACGCCTCACGAGACGGGGCGATGAATCCCACCGGGCTGCGGAAGGGCGCAAGCACGAATGCGCCCGACTGCGGATTCCCGAAACGATACACGCCTGTTTGCAGGGCTGCTAACCTGCAAGCTCCTTTATACGCCACTTGCACTGTTCTGTCAAGGGTTATTTGATAATCGCAGTATACGCATTAAGGATTCATGAGCACAGCATGGGACCAACCGCAGACCCTTCCTGCCCAATATCCATTGCGACACGGCGGAACCGGGCGCTATACTCCGCCCGGTGGGGGCGGGCAAATTGAGCGTGCCCGACGCGGCACGGGAGAGATCGCTGGATGAAAATACTCGGTGAAGGCCGCTTTGTTCGGCTCCTCGAGAACGACGGCTATGAATACGCCGAGCGCAAGGGCTGTACGGGCATCATATCGGTGGTGGCGGTGACGGATCGCAATGAACTGATATTCGTGGAGCAGTTCCGGCCCGCCCTCGGCTCGCGTACCATCGAGCTGGTTGCCGGACTTGCGGGTGACGAGGGGCCAGAGTCTCTGGAAGAAGCCGCACGGCGCGAACTGCTGGAAGAGGCGGGCTATGCCGCGTCGTCGCTTGAATTGCTGTTCGTCGGTCCCAGCGCGGGCGGCATCAGCACCTCCCGGGTGCACTTCTACCTCGCTCAAGGCGCGACCAAAGCCCACGAGGGCGGCGGCGTGGAGGGGGAAGATATTACGGTCCACGTGATCCCCCGTGCGGAGGCCTATGCCTGGCTTCAATCTCGCGCTCGGAGCGAAACACTGGTGGATCCAAAAGTGTTCCTCGGCATTGCCGTGGCCCATCTGGGCTGGAACGGCGCCACGCAGCCCGTACGATGACCCCGCCCCACCGCACCATTGAACGCCACTTCGGCCAGGTGAGCCGCACCATGCAATGGATCTGCCGTGGGCTGCTCCGGCTCCTGGGCTGGACGCCCACCGGCGTATTTCCCGAGGACCCGAGGCTGGTGGCGATCTTCGCGCCTCACACATCGAACTGGGACTTCGTGATTATCTTCCTCATGGTGACGGCCCGGGGTATCAAGGGAAACTTCTTCGCAAAGCACACCCTCTGTCGTCCGCCGCTGGGCTGGTTCATGCGCGCGGTCGGCGCCATACCCGTGGTGCGGCGGCGGACGGAGCACCTGGTGGACAGCGCGGTGGAAGCGCTGGCGGGCCATGAACAGTTCTACCTCGGCCTCGCGCCCGAGGGCACGCGCCGTTACACCGATCACTGGCGCACGGGCTTCTATCACATTGCAGAGCGATCCGGCGCACGAATCGTGCTGATGTATGCGGACTATGCGAAGAAGGAAACGGGTTTCGGGCCGACCATCGCGCCGTCGGGAGACATGGAGCGGGATTTTGAAGTTATCCGGAGCTTTTACGCGGACAAGACGCCGAAAAGGCCGGAGAACCGCAGTGATGCGGTGTTGGGGACGCCGCGGGGATACTAAAGAGTAGTGACGTGCACATGCTGTTCTTCACAACGAAACGAAGTGCTCAGCAAACCAGTGTACGAGTTCATCCTCGGGCATTTGTCCGCTGGCCAGTGCCAACATAGCCTTAATTTTTTCCGCCGGAGACGCGACGATATCGTGCCCGTTCTTCTGAAGAAATGTGCGCGCCACCACATACGCAACGCGCTTATTTCCGTCGACAAAAGGATGATTTCGCGAAATGCCATAGCAATAGCTTGCCGCAAGCCGCGAAAGCGGCACATCGAGCTCATACAAAAATAGATTCCTCGGGCGCGTCATGGCCGAATCCAACAACCCCACGTCGCGAACGCCATCCGAACCGCCAAATTCAGCGATCTGGAATTCATGAAGCAAGATCGCGGCTTCAAGCGTTATCCATCGAGGTTCGTCCATCTAAGTGCCTCACTCGGCGAGCTTCTTGAGCACTTCGTGGTCCTCTTCCATCACGCGCTTTGCGATAGCGAGCGTTTCGGCCAAATCCGCGTCATAAGCAGATAGACGGGCGCCGTTGGGTGATTCCGTCAGATACACTTTATCGCCATCTTTCAGTTGACGGCTCTCCATAAAATCGGCGGGCAGAATCACGGCAAACGTGTTACCAACTTTAGTAATTGTCAGTTCCATATCAGATGCTCCTTTTACTGAATTATAGCACGAACGATATGCGCATTCTGGCAGCGGAATTTAGACGGTTCGGGGTTGATGCCCACAGATCCAGATCCCGCCCCTAACGGATCGATACAGCCACCGATGACGCGTTGGGTTCGCCCGGTCGGATCAGGAGGAATGACCTGGCGGTCATTTTTGCTTTCCGGGTCACTGCACCGCCTCAATCCCTTGGAGGCGCTGTATCGCCGCGTCGGTCAGTGCGCCGGCGTAGAAGCGCACATCGGAAATCGCGCCCTGATAGCCTTCCAGTTCACCGAAGTTGGGATTGCAGCCGAGGCCGATCTTCGTGGCGGAGGTCTTGAGCTCTTCCGGCACCGTGGTGGTGTGGATCAACGCGCCATTGACGTAGAGCCGGAGCTGAGTCTCTTCCTTCACCACGGCCACGTGAGTCCATTCGCCGTCCTTCAATTCAGCGCCTGGGCAGTGAGCGCCGCCGTCGGGCATTTCTATATTGGCCACGAGTCGCTTGTTCTGCACCGACACACGCAGAGGATCATCGGAGCCCTGGGCCCAGGCGGAAAAGATATGGTGCCACTTGTCGTCGTTCGCCGCGAGGTTGTCCGGCGCGAACCAGGCGCTGAGGCTGTAGTTCCGTGCCGGGAAGGCGCCGATGTCGTAGACCAGTTTCGTCTTTCGACCATCGAAGTAGAGCGCACCGTTTTCTTTGCCATCGCGGCCGGGCACCGCGCGGGCATGTTCATTGATGATCAGATTGCCTGTGAGGGCGGCGGACTTGCCGTGGAGCGGCGCATCGAGGAGCAAGCCCGACTCCGCTTCGGGCAGGGCGGGATCGATGGTGAATTTGAAGGGGCCGTTCTGGCTGCCCGCCTCGCCCCCGGGACCCGTGGCGTTCACGGTCCAATAGAGATCCCCCCGCTCCGCAGGCGGGCGATAGAAATGGGCGGTCTTTTCCAGATTCGTGATCGTGTCCACCACATCATTCATGGCGGCATCGCGGGCAACGGTGAGGGTGTAACGCAGGTCCTTTCCGGCGGGGCTCCACTGGAGGAACACCTCTCCTTTCGGCAGCGTGTCACCGTGACCGGGCCGCATGAGATTCATGGCCACCGGGGGCAGATTTTTCATCGGCAACCAGGACTGGTAGTAGGTGCCGTGGGCGCCCGCCGTCGCATAGTCCACCAACTGAAGCGGCCCCTTGTCAGTATCAACACTGAACAGCACCATGGGGTGGAATCGCGCATCGGTTGTGGCCGGTTTCGCGTTCAGCGACTGGAGATCGAGCGCGGGCAGCTCCGCCGGGTCAAGGGTGTTGTGCTTCTGGTCATAGGCCAGCAGCAGGGGACCGCGATAAAGCGAGCCGCGAAAGTCCACGTAGTGATCACCCGCGAGGGTGTGGAAGGTCATGTCGAAATCGAGCGTAACCGTATCGCCCGGTTTCCAGGAACGGCGCAAGGCAAGGTAGTCGCCCGCCTTTGGTTCGGGCAACGCGTCGCCGTTGAGCGAGGCTTTCGTTGCGTGGGACCACGCGGGGATACGGAAGTAGAGCGTGGTCTCCTCCGAAGTGCCCGGTTCCACCGAGATCGCCACGTTGCCCTCGGCGGGATACTCCGTCGTCTGGGTGAGAGTCCAGGTTCGCAGGTTGTCGGACTCCACCTTTACCGTGCCCGGTCCGTAGTAGTTCACGTAGAGGCCGTCGGTACTCTCCAACACGCCCCAGTCCGCGATGATGCTGAGACCCCGCGCGCCATTGACCGAGCAGCAGTTCAATTCAGGCGTGCCCTCGCGCGATTGAAACACGATGGTGTGGGCCGAGGCCGGGCGCTTGCCGTCCATCGGCGTGTCGTAGGTGCACCAGCGACCGCTGGGATGCTCATAGCCCAGCACGGTATTCAGTGTGGCCAGTTCAATGGCGTCGGCGATCGTGGAATCGGCGGAAAGGCGCAGGGCATCCACGCTGTAGGCAATCCACGCCACCGTGCAACAGGTTTCAATCGCGCCGGGCTTGAAAGGATTACCGATGGCACCTTCCCCCGTGGAAAAGCTGCCGGCGTTGTGAATGTCGGATTCGCGGATGCTGTGCCAGAAATGAAGCAGCGCGTCGCGATACTTTTCCTCGCTGGTGATCCGGTAAAGCTCGCCGAGACCTTGCATGGAGTGGAGGCTTTCCCAACGCGGCTTCGGTGTTTTGTAAAAGGGCACCTTGTCCACACCGGTGCGCAGGTAGTCACCCGCGGGCGCCTTTTCCCAGTCTTTCTCGATTTCCTTCATCAGGCGGAAGTACCGTTCGTTGCCTGTCTCGCGATGGAGAATACCCAGAGCGTGCATGATCGCCATGTTCATCTCGTGACTGCCCGCATCGTGGACCCGTTTGTCGGTGTCGAGGTACGTGTTGCAGATAAAGTCCGCCGCCTTCGTTGCGGCGTCGAGCGCGGCTTGGTCGCCCGTTGCCTTGTACCAGGCATGCAACGCGTAGAGCACGTGATAGTGTCCCCATAAATCCCACTGGCCCAGCAGCCGCTCGTCTTTTCGGAAGGGCCCAAGATAGCCCTCGGGACTCTGGGTGGAAATCAGCTCGGCGACCACGGCCTCCACCTGCGCACGCAACTCGGGGCTGTCGGTAAACTGGAGCAGTTGAATGGCCGATTGAAGGTATTTCCCCACAAACTCGCCGGCCCACGGCACGGGATTCGCATAGGCCGGATCGCGATCACGCAGACGAAACATCTCCAGCAGCGCGGGGTTGGCGTCGGGCATGGGCAGCACCCAGTTCTCAAGCACGGCATCCGTGCGCCGGCCCACCTCGCCTTCGAGGCGTAACGTCGCGTGGGGGATGGCGAGTTCTTCCGCCAGGGTGTTGGCAGTGCAGAGCGCCGCCACGGCAATGAAGGCGGCCTGAATCATTCGGGGCATGGTGATCTCTCCTCGTTGGGGCAAACCGCTATGGTAGCGAAAAGCCGTGGCGGTGTCGAATGATCGAATTGCCTCACAATAAATCTACTCGAAATGTATTCGTTGCCTCACGAAGGAAATCTATCCGAAACGGGCTGGGTCCAGCTGGCACAATTACCCTCCTTGCAACCGCACTGGAGGGTCTGGATGAGACTTCGAATGAAAGAACGTCGCGTGGTGACGAAGGCATTGGCATTGCAGTATCAGCGTGGGGGAAAAAAGGAGCGCGGTGAGATTCTGGACCGTTTCGTGGATATGACGGGTTACAACCGTTCGTACGCGGCGGGCCTGTTGCGCAATCATGGGAAGCGTGTGGAAGTAACGCCGGGTGTGGTGCTGGAAGGGAACATCCGCGCGAGGCGGGAGACCTCGCCTCGCAAGTCGGTGTACGGCCCGGAAGAGGTCAAGGCTCTGAAGAAGGTTTGGACGATTATGGACCAGATTTGCGGCAAACGCCTTGCCCCGCAGTTGCCCGAGCTGGTTCCGCGCCTTGTTCGCCAAAGCGAGCTCAAGGCCAGCAAGGCGACCTGCGAGAAGCTTGGACGGATGAGCGCCGCTACGGTGGACCGGCTGCTTGAGGCGGAGCGTAGGAAGTCGTCCC